>JAJVIP010000019.1 GCA_022072025.1 Elusimicrobiota bacterium | reverse complement strand
CACGACGATTTCATCGTGGTTGAAATCGATAAATAGCCCCATTTCTCGTCGAAAACCGCATTTTTCCCGTCGAAAACACTCCTGAGTGATCCTGCTCAAAAAGTGCCCCCATTTCGCAACTGTCTCAATCGATTTTAATCGCTTTTTAACCGGGAATTCATGAGAAATTAATGAATCTCAGGCAGAATCGATGAGTAGACGTTTTGTCATCCAGAGGAGGGTTTTTCCCGACGAAGGATCTCTTGAAATTATTTTATTTTGAAAAAGAATCTAGAGATCCCTCACTTCGTTCGGGATGACACTTGCGCCGGTGTCTTGGCGATAAAGAAAGACACCTTCTGTATTGAACTGTTACAGAACTGTTACAACTAATTTACAAGTCGTTAATGCGATCTTAATCCCGACTCGATAGACTGGAGCATGATGAGACAAATGCCGTCGAAAAACATTCGTGTTTTAAAGAAATTAACCACGTTCCTCGTGGCCTTGGCGTATTTCCAGGTCAATATTCTTTGGGCGGGCGTTCCCACATTTTCTCTGAGTCAATCCGCCGCCGATGTTCGTGGTTCTTTCAACCGCGCTATCTCCCGCCTCTTCTCCCGCCCTGAGACCCGAAATAAGTTGTTTGTTTTTCACAGCCGACAAGAGGAGTTATTTCGTCAACTTCAGCAGCAGCAACAACAGCAACAGAAAAACACTCCAGACCGAATCAAAGAATCCATTTCCATTCCAGCCGTTGCCGCGGAAACCCCTGTTATGGACACCGACGCTTTTGTGAGCGCTTTTAAGGGACCTCAAAAAGAAGAAGTTCGAAGAGTGGTGGGGAACCAGCCGGAATTAAAAATCACGATGGCTCAGGTTCAACAACTGCTTCCCGCGGCTGACCAGAATAAACTGGAAAAACTGGATCCCAAGGCCTTGGTCAGCGTGCATGTGGATCGAAAATCCGGCGACTTGCTCATTCGCGTGTTGGACAAAGAGGGCGATAAGGCCCTGGTCACCTTGACCTCCACGACCGATGGGAGTCGCAAATCCACGGTCAAGGTGGAATTGAAATCCCCCACTGCAACTCCTGAACGACGGACCCCGGAACAGATTCAAGACCGCAAAAATGAGCGCAAGTTGGTGGGCTCTCTGGTGAACCTGAACGGGACAATGGTTCAAGTGGGGGTCGATAAAAAGACCCAACAACTGATACCGCTCTATGCCGAGGGTCCCAACAAGGGCCAGCGTATCGTGGGCGCCAAATTCGATCATCAAGTGCAAAATATCAACGGCGAAATTTTCGATGTCAAAATGGCCGTTGACCATTTCGAAGTTCAGAACGGACAACTGATGGTGCGGGGCACCGTGGAAGGCATCAAAGATTACATGGGGGTTATCAGAGACAGTTCCGTGGGAGAACCCGGCAGCGGCGCGGCGCGCCCCCAAGGGGGCCTTGAGAGCAAAAACCTGGACGTGTTGGTTCAAATGTCTGACGGCCAAGTTCTCTTTAACGCCAAAGCGGGCCAGACGGGCCAGGTGTCCTTCACGGCTTCTGTGAACGCGGCCGGTACCGTGGATTACAAAAACCCCACCTATCAAGTGGTGACGCCCGGTTCTTCCAATATCACCATTCGCACCGACACCGGCCAAGAATTGGCCACGACCAAAAAGACCGTGAAACTTCAAATGGCCGATGGGACGCCGCTTCAAGTCACTCCCTGGGACGTTAAACCCGGCGCCGAAAAGGTGAAGGTGAAGGACACCTTGGTTCTCGACCATTTCGGGGTCTCCAAAGACCACAGCACGATCGTCAACGCGGCGGGGTTCGCGGTGGGTAACGCTCAATTTGACGCGGAGGGAACCCTCCGTCTGGTCGCTTTCTCCGGGACCGCCCCTGGCCAAGCCGCCGCGCGGGGATTTTTTATCGATCAAAAAAACACCTTTGACGCCGGCGGAAAAAACAGCGGCATCACGGTGGTTCAAATGAGTGAAACCGGCAAGTCGAGCAAGGTGTTGACGAAGGATTCCCAATTGCCGGAAGTGATGGACAACTTGGCAAAGATTGAGGCCACCGATTTTGGGGGAATGGACCTCAACACCATTCAGTCGACTCTGGCGGCGGTGCTTGGGTCCTCAACGGACTTGTCGGGCTATGAAGTGAAAGTGCCTGTGCTCTTGGGAGACAAAAAAATCGAGGTCCAATTGTCGACCGCGAAAACGGCTGAAGGCAAATTGGCCGTCACGGCGGTCACCTCGAACCGGGACGCCGCGGTGAAAATTTTTGGAATAAGCGCGGTGGAAAATGCCGAGTCGACCTTCAATAAACAATTTTCAAGTCCCGATGCGAAACGCCCCACCGAGGTGAAATTCTCCTATTCGGGCTCTAGCGATCGCGTTTTCCAACTGGACGCCACCTATCAACGAACTCCCAGATCGGAGAAAGCGGTTCTGACCTTGAATCTGCATATGGATCATCCTTCTGTTGTGGGAGTCGTGATGAACCGCGAAGCGCTTATTTCCGTCAAAGGTGTTGCGGCGGTTCAGACGATGGATCAGGAGGGCAAGGTTAAAGTCACCGAACAATTGAAGGCCGATCTCAAAACCATTGAGGAGAAATTGAGTAACCCCGGCGCCGAGGATCGGGTGGACGCTCTCAAAGCCGAAAAAGAAAACAAGACCGCCGCGCTCGAAAGTCTCAATAAGGGAGAAGCCCGGTTGCAAGTGAGTTTGGTGGCGCTCCCGCCCAATGGAATCCAAATGACTCTTTATTCGGTTGATTTCAAAAAAGACGGCAAGGATCAAGTGGTCCATGTGACCACCGTGGTCCAACCCGACACGAAACCCAAAACCCTGAGCGCTGGAGAAACCATCCTCGGCTCCACCAAAATTGTGGTTCCTGCGGGCAAAACGGTGGAGATCAACCCCCAAACTGGCGCGTTCCTCCCCAAGGACGGTTCCTTCCGGCATCTGGAGGGGGTGAAGGTCAGCAATGCCTTGGGAAGTGATGAGTTAAATTGGAATTCGAAGCTCAACAAAGTTGAAGTCAAGGTGTTGAGCCATGTGGAAAAAACCACGTTTCAAGGGTCCGAAGGGACGTTGGGGGACGCGGCGGTATTCGCCAATGGTCAAGTGATGCACCAATTTAAAGAAGCCCTGACGGTCAAAAACGTGGACGTCCATTTCTCCGAAACCCAAACTCAAGAAAATTCCACCCTCCATGCCCATTTTATTGCCGTGGATTCAAAAGGGTTAAAGACCGTCTCTTCTTCCTTGATCCTCACTCAGGAGCTTGAAACATCCCCCAGCGGAGAAGGGGCCGGCGCGGGTCTTGAAACGCCGGGCGCGGCTTCCCACAACATTATCGCGGAAACCAAAAAAACGCCGGAAGGAGACGTCACCGCGGTGCGGCCCATGGTGGCCAAAGACTCTCTGGTGTCCGCCTTGATTCGAGAGAACTTGAGGTCGGATGGTTCTGTCGAACTCACCGGACAGATCAACGTGCTCACCGAAGGTTCTTCCAATATTCTCATTGGCGCGGCGGGATTAAAGGTGGCGGGATCCACGTTGGAGCGCGGACTCACGCTGGCTGTTCAACCGGAGGGGGTCTACCGAATTGAAACCAAATCGGATGCGAGAACCATCAAAAGATCCGATGGAGATAGTTACGAATTGACGGCGAAGACCGTGGCCTTGTTTGACTCCAATATGCATTTAAAACAAACGTCCAATGATACAGGGGTGCTGGAAGGAAATGTTCGTTACCTATCAATTGATCAAGAAACCGCTGATAAGAAGATCAACGATGCTCGCATTGATGTTGTAGTGGAGAAACAGCGTGTGGTGAAATACACTCCCCAAGGTTCAACGGTTGAGGCTGAAGGAAAAACTATTTGGCGTAACAAGACTGATGGCCCTGTTACCCTCTATTTTGGGGAGGGTGAAACGAACGACCACAAATGGCAGGTCACTCTGCCGGCAAGCATTTCATTCGAAACAAAGGTGGCATCTCTGACGTCCCTGTTGGTTGAAAATGTGAGAGCCCCTGGCGTGTTCATCCAAGGTCCCAAGGAGATTGATCGCTCTCGCCTCCCCGCTGGATGCACACTCGTCTCCTACAAACCTGCTGAAATAAATTTCACCGACAAAGGACCAAAAGTAAAACAGGCGGAATATAAATTTTCTGTCGCCGCGGGCGCCGATGTCAAAACGAAAGACGCGCAGGGCCGGACGATTCTGGTGGGAGGCGGCAGTGTTTGGACAGCGAGCTCTCTGGATTTTGACGGCATTAAAATGGAGCGAGGATGGTTCAAGAGGTTTGGGGATGAGGTTGGAAAAAAGGAACCTTTGGCCTGGGGCGCCGATGGAAAAACCACTGTCGAGGCAACGGTCACCCAGCAGCAAGTGGAGCATTATCAGTTTGAAAAAGACGATGCTCTGATCCCCCAAATTGCGGAAATCAGGGTCACAGAAGGTTCGGGCAGCGCCACACTGAAACTGGTCAAACCCGGAGAAACAAGAGGGGACAACCCAAATGTTCTTCTCAATTTGGATTATTCGGGAACCATGACTATAAAGGAAGGGGATGTTTTGACCGCCTCCGCCGGAAAAATTCGTTTATCAGCAATGGCAAACCCCAACGTCGGTGTCGTGATTGAAGATGTTAAAAAAGTGGGGCAGCGGGGAGCCACGGAGGTCACAACGGTCACCTTGTCGAAAAAAGGGCCTGTCAACAAAATTAAAGAAGAAACGACGATCCGTGGCGACGATGGAAAAACAATTGAGGAGATTGCCACTCAGAAGAGTGTCACGACATCAAGGGACAGCAATTCCGGTCAATTGAAGGATCGCCTTGAAGGGACGATAATGACGCGTACCCTTCGTGATTCTTGGGGGAATGCCCGGGATTATAATCAGGTTGAAGCGAGCCACTATGATGAGAATGGAAGACCGCAAACCGTCAAAGAAATTTCTGAACAAAGGTCCCGTTTAAATCAAAAGATTTGGCGAGAAGAGAAGCTCACTGAGAATAATCAGGTAACAAGACACGAGGCTTGGGCGGGAGACAGCGACCTGGCGATCCATGCCAGCTATCCCTTGCCTGGCGGGTCCATGAACATCCCGAACGAATATTTTAAACGCATGAAAAATAGCGCGACGCAATTTATTGAGCAGGATCGGGCCAATCAACCGGGCGCTTTTGCGGTGATGGATGGTGTGGGTTACTCCTTAACGGCGGGGGGGCAATTGTTGGCCCAAAAAGATTCTCTCGAAAAAAAGAGAGGAGAACAGGTGGAGGTGAGAACTCCGCTCGGTGAATGGGTGAGAGGAGAGGTACGTCCGAGTGGAGACCATGTTGATGTGGAGAGAAACGCTCCGGTGGACCGGTTTGCCGCTTTGGAGGGGTTCGCCGGCGTCGTGATGGAGACCGCTGTGAGGTTCGACGACAAGGGCGCCTCAAAGATGGGAACCCTTCAAGCCGATGATCAAAAAATTAATTTCAGTGAAAGTTTTGGGACAAACGAAATTACTCTTCTCGATAAAGAAATCCGGCAGTTCAGTATCAAAGGCAATCCCGTTAACGTCCAAACCAAATTAAATGAACAAGGCAAACAGGCCTCGACTTTCGACACCGATTTTTCTCAAGCCCGTCCCGACAGCCCCGCTTTCGCGCTTATGGACAACCATTTGCGCTTGGGAACGGTTTATGAAATTCCTTCAGGTGAAATGGTCCTCTCAGGCGGGAAAGATGTGTCGATTCAAGTTCAAGTTCCCCAAGGAGTTCGAGGTCTTCGAGATATTCAATCGGGTCAAGTATGGGTCACCAAAAAGTTCGAAGTCGAACTGAATAAGGGGGACGCCAGGGCTGAAGTGAAGGTCGGATCCCAATTTAAACCGACACAAAATAATCCCCAAATAACCGATGGAGTGTTAACCGTCACCTCCGGCGGGGTGATCGTGGGAACGCATGATTCAGTGGCCGTCCGTGAAGGGGGAGCTGAAGGGGGGGAATCAAAACGAGAAAGGGTTCCTTATCATCTGGGTGAACGCAATGAAATGATCATGACAGGCGGGAACCTGCATGTTTGGACCGATGAAAAAGACAAGAACAAAGTTCTGGCGGGTTTTAATCCGGGCACCCTATTCGAAAATACCCGCGTTGAAGAGACCGTGGTGGAGAATGGATGGCTCACCCGGGCCGAAACGGTCACGAGCGCGAACGGTTATCACAAATACAAAATCATCTCTTCCGACAGCCAAGGTCAAGCCCAATTCCAATACGCGGTGTTGGTGAAAGAAAACCGGTTGGATAAACACAACATCAATCAGGTCGGGCAAGATCTTCGAAAAGTCGGGGCGAATTGGAAGCTTGACCCACAAGACAAAATCAGTTTTGAACGATCCCGTGGTCACAAAGGAGGAGAAGACGCGGGCTCCACAGTCTATTACGACGTTGAACAATACACGCTGGTGGTATTAAACGAAACATCGCTCAAGGAGTTGGGCCATTTCAGTACAGGTTTCTCTCCTGAAGATTTGGAAGAAACCCGTGGGGTGCGGTCCCTGGGCAAGGCCACTTTAACCTCCACCGAAAAGAGAGATTTCAAGGTGGAACGGGATGGAAATGGAGGGGTTACCTTTAATTTCACTCACTACGAAAGTTCCTTGGGAGGGGGACCTTGGGGTGATGATCCGGTGGTGAACACCATCGTAACCACTTATCAGGGGGCCACTGGTGAGGCCAAGAGCCTCAAGCGAATCTATACCGCGCCTGTAAATGGCAAGGAAAAAACTCAAACCTCTTATTCATTTTTTGAAAGGGACAAAAAACTGGAGAAAGATCCCCAACGAAAAGGAATCGGGCCCATCTTTGCTTGGACCGATAGCCACCGAAAAGATGAATACAACCCGGTTGTTTTTTTGGGTATGCGTGAAAGTAGGGCCAAAACTTATGCCGGAGTGGTTATGGCGGTCGGAGGAGTGGCTCTTTCTGTGGCCACGGGAGGAACTAGTTTGGGAGCCGCCGCGGTGGGCATTAGCGGATTGATGGGCGGCCACTCCATGATCACAAATATTTCGGAAGGTCGGTTGGGCATGGGGCTTGTGATTGGCGCCATATCAGTGCTCCCGATGCCGATGGGAAGCTTGGCGGGAAAAGCAGGAGGCCTCACGGCCGGGGCGGGAAGCAAATTGGCCACTGGCGTTGGAGGAAGAATTGTTGTTCAGGGGGCGCAGAAAAGTGTGGTTCCGGCTATCACAGGCGTGAGGTCGGCGGCGTCCTGGGTAGCGCGGACAGCGGGTTCACGCCTGTTGGCCCTTGTACCGGAGCGGTTATTGGTAGCGGCAGGGTCCAGTCGAATGGTTCAGTTGATCACATGGGGCGCTGGAAAATCGGCTGGAGGGGCCAGTGCGCTCACCCGTGGATTTGTCGCGGTGGCCAGGCCGGTCTCGGCAGCTGGTTTTCAGGGCTGGATGCGGCACAACACGGCTGTCGCGATTGGAGAGTTTTACCAAGCGGGGTCCACGCATGGCTGGGGCAGTCGTGAATCATTCAAAGCGTTTGTGAACGCGGGATGGAAGGTACTTCTCAGCGAAACGCTGATGGTGGCGAAGGCCGTTCCCGCCCTTGGATCTCTGGTTTCTAAGATTCCCTATCTCGGGTCAATGTTGTCCCGGCTTCAACCCTTATTCTCTCTTGAGGGCAAAGCCGTAGGAGTTTACACGTCCATGGCGGTCACAGGTTTTGCCGCAGGCGCGGGTTATCATGTTATTGAAAACCTTATTGAAACCGGTCAAGCGAACGTTCTTTCGTTTGACACACTCTACGCGGGGCTTCAAGGCGCGGTGGCCTTAATGGCGGCGGTTGTGATCGTCCGTCTGCCGGCGCCGGGCCTTAAAAGCGTGGAGGCAGCCGGAAATGCCTCTAAAGCAAAAGTATTCTTTAGAGGAGTTTTTTTTCACGCGCGTAACACCGCGGCCGGGATGGCCGGCGGGTTGGGCTATGGATTGGTTCGTCAGGCCCTTGGGGGAGAAAGCTTGGGTTGGGCCGATATCGGTCAAGGCGCCTATCTCGGTTTTGTCGGGGGAGCCTTTTTGGGCCTCATTTCAAAATGGAACGAGCCCATCGTCAGCATTGCCAGTTATCCCTCCGTGGCTGAATTTAGTTTGGAACGGGTCGTATCTGGCGCCTCGATGGGTCTTTGGGAAGTGATGGTCGGCAGTTGGTTGACGCCGATCCTTAACAATTGGAGGGGCGTAGCACCCATGCCGCAGGGCG
Source organism: Elusimicrobiota bacterium (assembly GCA_022072025.1). Taxonomy (NCBI): domain Bacteria; kingdom Pseudomonadati; phylum Elusimicrobiota; species Elusimicrobiota bacterium. Next base: position 38,710 of record JAJVIP010000019.1, on the reverse strand, counting down.
GCCAACTTAGTACCACGCAAAAAATTGTTTTTAAATTGTTTGGTGGCGGAGAGGGTTGGAACATTGTGGGAGACCTCGCGAACACCTTCGTCACCACCACTGAACATATTGGCGGGCTTCATCCCTTTTTCTGGTTTGGCGGGGGGCTGGGGCGCCTCAACCCCGCGACTCACGGGTTTGCCCTGGGTTCTCAAGAATTAACTTTAGCCACAGAAGTAATGGTCAAAAGAGGCATCAACGCCTTTGATCAAGGTCTTATGGGGAAAGCCCTTGGCACCAGGATGGGAGCGGAATTGGTTTCCCTCGCCAATAGCGGTCTCCAGAAAGTCATTGTTATGCCGTTGACATTCAAAACCTATGAATTATCCGAAGCAGCCAGCGTGAGGGCGGCTGACATGGTGGGATTGGTTCATTTGGAAAGGGATTCTGATGGGGCCTATCTGAAAGACGCTCAAGGAAATTACAAAGTGAACGGAGAAGTGCAAACCTTTCGGCGCGATATGTTCAAATTTTTGGGCTTTGTGTTGGCGCCCGCGGCTCCCTCGGAATCCTTTTCAGTAAAAGCGGCTCGCAAAGAAATGGCCAAAGCGGAATACCGTCCGTCTGATATTTTCTCCAAGGGTCATGGTCAACCCCGGCGCCATGAAGGGCTCCAATTGGCCCACAAACTGAACAAGTCCGAAGGGCGGGGAGTGGTCACACATGAAGTGGAGGGACGGGAATTAACCCTCTCTGGAAATGATTTATCAGCGCTTCAGGGTACGGCAAAACATACACTTCTTCAAAATTCCAATGTTCAAAAGGCGGCGGCGGAGGGGTATTTTCCAAACCTGGCCAATGGAAAAAATGTGGATGGCATTATTTCTTCAACGGATGGAAGCGAACGGGTGGCCGTGGTGGAGAGCGCTTCCCCTTCTGTTGAAACCGTGCGGGTGGCTGTCAGAGAACCTGCTCCTTCCGAATCCCAATCCCAAAATAACACACCCCCCGTAACGGAGTCACAACGAGCTCCCAACGAAGAAACGGTTTCCCAGGGAGGTCGACTCACCGAGCGTTCAACCCCCAACAATTCGGGTTCATCCCCCGTGGCCAAAGCAGGCTCTCCTTCCGCGCCCACCGCTGGAAAAATTCATGGAGTGGAAGTTGCATTTGACCGGTCAGAGGAGGGACGCGCGACAGCCCGGGTAACAGGTCAACCCAAAGAAGGGGCACCTCAATTGGTGGTTGAAACCGCCAAGGGGGAGGGGGTGTTTGTGGGGGAGGTGTCAGACCTGCACGGCCAATCCCTTCTGTGTGAAAAGAATGAAACCTACACTGTTCGGACCTTGGACCGGGAAGCGGCGAAAGAAATCGTGGACCGGTATGCGCCCGACACAAAACAAGGAGAGCACAAAGATTTGGACGCGGCGCGTGAGGTGTTGGGAATGAAAGAAGGCGACCTTTTTATTCATATGGACGATGCCATGCTTTTCACTGCCTCGGTCCTCTACCTTCAACGGCCTGAAAACAATCAAAGTGAAGCGAAGTCGGTCATTGAAAAAGTAGCTGAAGGAAAAACGGTGCGGCCCACCGACGACAATTTGCTGGCTCGACAACCCGCCTTGGAGGGAAAAAAAGATGATTTGTCGGCTTTGCTTAAGGATCCCGAAGTCGGGGACACCGCGGCGCATTTGCTGGAGTCATTGTCCCCCAAAGAGGCCCGATCTTTGACGGATTTGCTGACAGGCCTGGCCCCGAACGCCGTAAAGAATTTTTTAAAGGGCTTGGGGAAAGAAGGGGCCCAGACATTGGGTGAAGCCCTTTCTCGTTTAAATCCTCAAGGACTTGAAATGCTGAGAACATTTCTTTCGGAAAATCCCGACTCCGCCACTCAGTTGGGCCTGTTGATAAAAGTTGCCAAAGCGGAAGCCGTGGGCGGCCTTCTAAACAATTTATCATCAAGGGAAGGGTTCAGGTCACTGAGAGAATTGGTGAGTCATCTTGGAAACAATCAATCTCCTCTTAAGGTCAGATTGGAGATCTTGGCAAAAGGGTTGGACAGAACGGGAGGAGAGGCCCTTGCGAACCTATTGAATAATCCGACGGTTAATGGAATTTTCTTGCGCTTGATAGGTCTGTCACCTCCCAAGGGTGCCCAAAATATTTTGAATTTGCTGAACAAGCTTTCACCTGAAGGCAGAGTCGCGTTCGCTAGCATTCTTCTCGCCACTTCTGGGTCCGGGGACCGTCTTTTCGCGTTTGCGACGCTCCTCAATATTCTTTCTTCTGTTGACGGGTTTACTGGACTCCTCGGCCAATTGGGAGGAACAAGGGGAAGATTGTTCATGGACTTGTTGGCTCGCGCGATGACACCTGAAAAAATATCAACTTTGGCCAATCTCTTATCTTCATTGACCTCGGCCGGAGGAGCCCAATTGGCGGGCGTGTTGATGAATGTGGGGCGGAAAAACTTCAATCGAGTGGCCGATGCGCTGCTAAAGGCCTCTCCGGGGGCTGTCAAAGGTCTGGCGGGTTTCCTCAATGCCAACCGGAACGTGTCCCAACATTTGGCGCGAATGTTGGGCGGGGCCCCGCGCCTGCGAGACAATGTCATGGCCTTCTTTGAGCGAGGAAAAGAGGCAGGCCAAGGCCTGGCCAAGTTGTTGGAGACGTCCGGTGAAAATATGCAGGGGGTGTTCGAAATTTTTGACCGGGCTTCCAGGCCGGAATTGAACGAATTGGCTGATACCCTATCCACTTTCTCGATTGAATCGGCCGAAGGCAACAAGGGCTTGAAGTTGTTTTCCGACATGCTCCAACTGGGGCCAGAAGGCGTGTCGACCATGCTCCTGCTTCTCAATCAATTTTCTTCAATGCAGGGAAAACCTCAGGCGGGGTTGGGCGGTTTGTTTATTTTACTTACGAAATATGGGGTATCGGCTCATCAAGCGTCAACTTCCGTTCGACGGTTGTATGAAACCGCTGCCATGGACAAACCGGTGACAGGCGCCCAAGTGATCGGCGCGCTCTTGAAGGCCGCGCTGTCCAATTCTCATCCGGGTCAAGGCACTCTCGGTAAAGAAGCCGTGGAAGCGACGTTGGGGGGGATGCTTGGCGAGTTGTTTAAAAAAGAACCAACGGGCTTGGAAGGCGCTGAAAAAGCCATGTTAACCGACATACTGAAATCTTTTGTAGAGGGGGGGCGCCTATCCGAGTCCGCCCTGCAAGGCGTTCGAGCTTTGGCCGAGAAATATGGAATAAATCTGGAATGGGAAACCCCTGCTATTGCGCTGGCAATTGAGGGAACTCCTCAATCCAATGAACAAGGCCCTGCCGCCAATAACACCGCTGCGTTGCCAACCACCCAGAGAGCGGCAATGCCGCGAGGGGCATCAGAAGCCCAGGAATTGGCCTTCCGCGCGCTCCACGGCGACAAAAAGAATTTTCCTCAATTGCTGGCGGAATTTAACGCCAAAGTTTTATTGGGCGAAGATGTGTCCGATTTGGTCAAAAATGGAACGACCATAGCTGAGATGAAGCCGGATGGAACCCTTGTTTTTTCTGCCACGGATGGGAGAACAATTGTTGTTGAAACCACGCGGGAAGTGTTTTCTGAAACGAGAAAACAGGAAGATAAAAATGGGGTTAATGGGATGAAAGTCACATTAACAGATGTAATAACTGGTCGAAAAACCGAATTTTTTGAAGCGGAGTGCACCGAGAATAACAAAGACCAGGTGGCGCGGTTGGTGGAAGGGGAACCTGAAATCGCCACTTATCTCAAAAACCGAGTTGTGGAGAGTGGATCCGTGACGGTGCGCTTTGAAGTAGCTCACCGGTTCGAAGTGGCGAATGAAGAGCGGAGCCAAACGCGTCCTCAGGAAAGTCTGTCGCTCAAGAAGGTTTATTCTCACGGCAAAAATTTCACTTCTGATTTGGCGCGTATTCGGAATGATGTGAAAAATCTTTCTGATTTACCAAGCGTTGAGAAAGTAAGGTCTTTGAGTACGGGGGTTCAGAATTATTACCAGATCCTTAGCGATTTTCTCGCTCGAAGAATCGATGCGTGTGTATCGGCCAGGGCTCCTTCCCTTTGGGCCAGGCTGGGGTTATGGTGGTCTGAAAATCGATTGGCCCAATTGGGAATAGAATATTTTCCGGATGTTTACGGCCCTATGATTCAGGATTTGAAGTCCCTTGAAAAAAACGGAAGGTTGGATACTGTTAGAGCGCAAAATTTGGAGGTGGGGTCCACTTTGGTGGTGGGGGATCACGCCTATAAATTGCATCAAGAGGCGCATGACATATTTAGTGCCGTATTGCTTGAAGCCAAAATTAAATCTGCTTTGAATGAAAAGAAAATCACTATCAATGATCGGTATGAATTTGTTCCTGCAAAAAATTATCAGGATCCCGATGCAACCAAATTCTGCCAAGAAGCCACGCAAGCTGTTTATGATATGCGTGCCTGGATGGAGGCGAAGCATGGTGAGGGATATGCCGCCAAATTTAAAGAAATGTTTGGCGGACAAATGGAAATGATCGCATCTATTTTGGAGTCACCCGATACGGTGTTTGGAATTCCCACCGGCGCTGGAAAGACCATGGCCTTGTTGCCGTTCACAACGGGTATTCATGCGGCTATGAATTCTGGTTCTGTGAGAGGACGGTATAAACGGATGGTGGTGGCATTGCCAACGAGCAGCAAACTCACCGAAGCTTTGAAAGATGTCACTCATGCAGAGGCTAAGCCGTTTACTCGTTACAAGAAAAATGACTCCACAGGGGTCTGGGAACAAAATGGGGAGTCCTTAGAAGCGAAGAGTGTTTTTGAAGCGGTGCAAAAGTCCGATGGTAAAAAAATGGACTTCCGTTCTGTTGATGATTTGAGAAATGTGAGTGTGGAGCAGCTAGAGGATGCCGATATTATTTATCTCGCGGTTGAAACGGCTGGATTCGGAGATCTGGCCAATGCTCGACCTGGAACCGAAACCCGAAGGAAATATGAAGCCATTTCACGCAATGTGTTTCTCATGAATGACGAATTTCACCAATCCTTCGGGGGAAGCGGGTTTATTGAAGGGCAAGGAGGCCGAACTGAAATTAGCCCGGCGCTCGTGTCTGACATGGTGTTGATTCATTTCCTTTACAGCGATCTACAAAAGGGCGAAAAATTGGGAGAAAAGAGCGGTTTAACAGACACTTTGGCGAATGGCAAAAAATCTGGCCAGACTCAGTTTGAGAGAAGTGTCATGCGGGCACTTGTAAAAGATCGGTTCAAAATTCCATGGGATCAATATGAAAAGGGTGTGAATGAAGGCAACACAGAATATGTGGATTTTCAGAAGGCCATGAACGCCTATGCCAATTCCAGAGGGCGTATGGGCTATGGAAACGACTACAAGGTCTTTGATGAATATGTGACGTTTTTGGAAAAGGGAGACCAAGCCGGAACAAAAGATTTTAAAGAATATATTGAACGGACTTTCGGAACAGAGGAAACCGGCTCCAACAATGCGAAGTGGGTGGATCAATATGTGGCCGGGAAAAAAATCGATCGAACCAGCGCTGAAGCCCGTTTGGGTGGTTTTGCTGAAAAATACAAGTTGCAAGGCATGATGGGAAAAGACGGTCAGCCCAGCGAACAAATGTTGGAGATTATGCGTGATCCCACCAAGCCTGCCCATGACGCGGTGATTCAGGGGACCATGCATTTCTCGGATCCTTATCAAGCAGTGGCCCTGCGAGTTCTTTCCACTTCGGAATTGGCGCGGGTGGCCGTGACTGAAGGGCGCGTTAAAGGTGCCAAGGATGTGGATCAATTGACTCGCAAATGGCTTGATAAAGTTGATTGGAAAGATGTGCGGATTTCCCCTGACGCTATCATGACCACTTACATCAAATATTTACGGGATGTGATGAACAGCGGAGGAACGATTGCCGGATTAACGGGAACAACAGCCGTGATTGAACTGGTTTCTTCGCTGGGGTTTCGGGTGAAATCAATCGGATTGAGAGGAGCTGAACTGAAATACTGCATGACCGATGAAAATCTCCGGACAATGATTATCGCTTCGTATATGAATAAATCCGTTGAAGTCGAACTCGATCCTTTGATGAGATTCCTGGGGTTGGAAAAAAATAAATCCGGATATGAGTTGGCATTTGTGGCCAAATATTTGGCCGATACTTACAACGATATTGAACGATTTGGGGGGCTGGTGGAAGGAAAAGAATCCCCTACTTTTGTGAGATATCTCGCCACACTCAAGACGCTTCGGGAGTTTGTGTTGAAAGGATCCAGTGATAAAGTTGTTACGGAATCTCAAGTGCGGGAAGCTATCCAATATTTCAATCGAGAAGGAGGGCTCTACAGTCGGTTCGCGGATCATTTTTATGCCACCGGGGAAAAAGGCGATGTGAAATCCGTGATTGAGCACATTCGAGGGCAATCGATTGGTAAAAATGATCGGGACTTAATGCTGGTGGTGCTCACCGCCAAGGCCAACCTGGCGGATACGGTGTCCTCAGCGAGGGGATTGGCACAAGAACGTGGGAATAATTTAGTGGTGGCCGGAGGCGCAGAAGGGGAATGGTTGGTGTATCGATATGATAATGGGAAGTTGAGCGAGCGGGCGGAATCCATTTCTTATGAACAAGCGCAAGAATTGCAATCAGGACACAAGAAAAATACATCTCAAACTGGATCAGTGTTTGTGTTGTTGAGAGATCAACGAGCTGGTACCAGTTTTGCCGATATTCATGGGGCGGTGATCAAAATCGCCGATAGCGATGTCAACGGCGTGGATTACGCCCAAGCGGCGGGCCGGGGTCGCAATGTGAATGAACAATACACCTTTCTTTTGGGGGTCGGAAAAGGAGGGGTGGAGGTTTGTTCAAAAGTGGACGCGGTTAAGGGAATGCTTGAGAAAACCGCGGAAACCATCACCGAGACCACCGTTTCCGAATTAACCCGAACCGTTCAAGGGTTTGGGGTTTATTTCTTGCGTTCGTTGATACCGATGGCCAAAGACAGCGAAGCAGAAGTTCTTCTCGATCAGATTGTGGTGTTGAATCGCTCCCAGAAGGGAGACGCCTCTCTCGAATTGCGCGGGGCGGAAAATACCAAAGAGGTTCTTAACTCGGCGTACAAATCCATGGCGGAACAGCTTTACACAATGACTGATTCTCGCAGCCCCTTATATTCAAAACTCAAAGGCAATTCCGCGATTCGTTTGGCCTTGGACAAAATGCATTTAGAGATTTTGGACAATATCGACTCGGGAACAAAGATGCACAAGGATCTCGAATATGACCAAAACTCTGGTTTGGCGCCACCCATCGCCACTGCTCTCAGCATCAATGAACTTCGTCAAGGATTGGCGGGCATTGATTTCACAACGCTAAAAGAAACCACTTTCGCCGGTCCTTCCAGCCACAAACCCGCAGTGGCCCGCGTCTCTACCGTGAAAGAATTTTCTGAGAAGGCCAAAAATTCCACGGCGCATGAAACCGACAGTCAAAAAGCCTCCGCCAATAAAAAAGAAATTCGTGAATTTGAACGAGAATTGCTCACTTCCGCGGACAGTGAAGGGAAATTGGACACGGTGTCTCAAACACGAGCGGGTTATGCCTTGGCGCTGGTTGGAAAATCAGACCAACGAGCCCAGGTCCAACTTGGGTTGCAGGCTTTGGGAGTTCCCTGCGCTTCAAATAATGGAGGCTGCAGCCTTTTCGATATGGCCTCGGCTTTGACTGATTTGGGATTGGAGGAGCAGGCGCATTTGCTGCCCACCTTGGGGGCTTTGGGAAATTTGACCTCTGGCGTGGTGCTCTCTGGAATTGATACCGATGAACAAAGAACCGAATTTTTAGCCGGAATTTTAAACGCGAACGTCCCTGAACTGGGAAGAAGGTTGGACGCTGGACTGGGCGGTCCAAGTGACGCACGGTTTACCCAACTCAACGACATGGCCCCCATGGTGAAGCTGATTGAAGAAGTGTCGGCGCGCACCAACCAACCACTATCCCCAGCCCTTTCCCAAGCCGTCGTCGCCTTTCATGCCGCTGAAGAAAGCGCGGCTTCGATGGTGGCGGCCATGGTTCACCAGGATCCCAAACAAGGTAAGGGGGCCCAATTCCTTTCCTCACTGCCAAAACTCTTAAACCCCGGTAGTGACTTTCATAATTTTCGCCGTGATTTTAAGGCCATTAAATCTTCGCTTGAGAAACAAACTCTCGATCAGCTTGAGCCCTCATCGGCCGTGCGGACCACACTGATTCTTCTTTTCCCCAAAGCCAGTTTGGGGCAAATTCTCTCGCTTGAGAAAAAATTCAATGAAAAAAGAACGGCCCTCCATAACTTAAACCCTCAATTGCTGTCGAAAATTTCTGTTCGTGAATTCATTGACACGTTGACCGCCGAAGATTCCCAACTCGCCTTTGAAAAAATGTTGATGGGGAAAGTGGGCATTGGGATTGAGCTTTCTCCCACTGTAAGAAAAGTCGTGAGGGGAGTGGCGATGGGGGCCACCGCGGTGGCGGGATTTGGAATTGCCTTTTTTGGACTCCCCGCTCCTGTGGCGGTGGTGCTCATCTCCGTGGCCGTGGGCCTCAATTTTGTGGGGGCCGATGACAGCGTCACTTCCAAAAAAGGCGCTCTCGATAAAATCATTGACCTGTTTAAAGAATCTCCCTTGAAGGGAGTCGGCGTCTTGGCGGCGGGCGCTCTCATGATGGGGGCGTTGGGAAACTTGGCCGGCGGGTATCTGATATTGAACGCTCCTTCCATTTTGGTGGGGGTGGCCTCCTCATTTTTGCCCCTGCTCGGGACCAAGGCGGGCCTGGCCTATCACAACAGTGATGTGGAACTCAAAATTCGCGGGGTGGCGAGGCGTGTGCCTTTGATTAACCGTTTTGTGGCCCAACCCAACACCGAAATGAACGCGCTGTTGGCGCTTCGAGATATGCGAAAGGCGCGGGAAGAGGAACAGAAATCCGATAAGAAATTGTCCGCGCTCGAAACCAAACGGGAAGAATTGGGACGTTCGTTGCAAAACCCCAGCGGCAATTTTATGGCGGTGATTAATCAGATACAAGCCATCGATAAACAGATCGAAGATCATCGGTTGGCCAACCCCGTAGAGGGCCTCACCGTGGGTCGTTTGGCCGAGACCATTGAAACCCGGCACAAGGGCCAATCCAATGAAATGAAACAAGAGGTGATGGTGGCCGCCTTGGCCATTTGGGGTTTTGAGAAAGATCAGAATGATGTGGTGGCCCACCCCTATGCGGACTTGTTGGTTAAATTGGATGACATGGCGGAAAAAGCAGGCCGCAAAACCAGTTATGTTTTTGAACGGACCATGTTCACGCAATTGATCGCGGGAACCTATGCCCCGGACCCTCTTTTCAACAACCTCGAGGACGGGAGTAAAAACGACTTAAAGAATGATCGCTTCTTGGCCTTGAGTGTTCTGGAGCTGGACGTTTTGAAAACGAAGGGAGATGTGTTGTTGAATCTCCTGTTGGACTTTGAGAGATTTAAGGCGGAGCAAAAAGCCAAAGGGGAGGATATCACGCCGTCATTGGTTCAACAGAAATGGCGGGACGCCAATTCCCTGACGGCAATGCGGCATTTCTCGGGGGTTTCAGATCTGACCGAAACCGAAGCTGAGTTTATTTCGCAGTTGCCCTTGCCCGTGGTTTCCGCGGAAGATCGCACGAAATCGAAAAACGTGAACATGGTGGAAAAATTGGCGAGCGCTCACCGGAACAACACCGTACACAGTTTGAAAGCGAAAGCTTTGGTGACGGAGAGTGAACCTCTCAAAGCCACCGCTCAACATGCCGCCACCGCCTATGACGCGGTTCGGTCGAAAATAGCACAGATGTTGACCGAGGAAGCGGATTTGGATACGCCGGAGGTGTATGAGTTCCTGGCCGTTGTGGATCAGATAGATCAAACGCTCGGTTTTGTTGAAGCGCGACTCAACGCCCTTGTCTCTTCCGCGCTGCCTGAAAAAGAAACGGTTCGAGATGAGGTTCACCGGTTACTCGATCATCATTATTACTCCGAAACTCAGTTGGGGCTTTCCGCGGTCGAAAAGGGAGAGGGGCAATTGACCGATGACTATTTTAAACTGGCAAGAGGAGTGGCGCTTCCGCTCCAACAAACCAATTCCACAAGGGCCAACCGTTATGCCGTTCCCAAAAGCAACGCCTGGTCCGAAGCGAGGGAGCAATACCAAGGGTTGGCCCTGACAGTGGGGACCCAATTGTCTCTCGAGATGGATGTCACCGTGGATAATTCCAATGCCGATGTGTCTTGGAAAACTTGGACTGTTTCGAAAAAGGATGAAGCGCTCGCGCTTGTATCGCAAGAAAATGGACGCGTCAAAATTCAACCGAATGTCACTGAAAATAAAGAAGAGCCTCTCTATGGGCCGGCGCTTTTCTTGAATGTTCAAGAGGGGCAAATCGCCTCCATTGAAGCCAATCCGGGCTTGGGCTATCAGGTTCGGGTAGGGGAGACTGTTTTAGAAGCGGGCGCTCCGCTGGCGGTGGGAAGAGGTCCCATTCAATTTGAAAAAGTGGAACCCAAAAACACATTGTTTGTGGCTCCGAAGGCCAACCCGGTCGGAATGAAATTTGATTCCGCGGCGAAATTTTCATCCCCAGAGGCGGTGGTGCATTTGCCCGGGGATCAACCGGTGACTTTAGCTTCCGATACCGCACAGGAAAAACCGTCGTGGTGGTCAATGAGATTGGAAGATTTCTGGCAATTGCCGGTCGCGCGTGAATTGTTCCAAATGATTGCCGGACGCCCCTGGAATGACGCGGACCGTTTGACGCTCCAAAATTGGCAGAGGGCAAACAGAGAGCTTGGCCTGCTCTTGTTCGGCGAAAACATTTCGCCAGAGTTTCGATCCATGCCGGTTGAAGTGATTCGAGGCGGTGAAACATTTGTTCGTCAATTCCAACACAACATGATCTTGTCCGCTTTGCGCGGGGGCGAGGTGGCGGTGGGGGGGCATATTCTCCGCATGATTCCCAAAAATCTGTTGCCCCGGGATGGGAGGGCCAATCTTTCACTGGAGTCGGTGGATAACAAGTGGCTGGTTCGTTCGGGGGAGTATTTGGTTGCTGAAATTTCATTTTCCCCAATTGATAACAAAGTCACCCTGGTCTTGTTCGAACGGCGGACCTTGCCCGTTCATGCACCTGTTCCATCGATTAAAGAACCCGTTCAGGCCCAACCCCAAAAGACCGCGTGGTATGAAACCCCTCAATGGGTGGTGGATCTCGTCACGCCCAAACCGGCGCCGGTTCCAGAGGCGATTCCTGAAGTGGTGGTGGTGCGCCATGAAATCCAACTGACCTTTAACAGCCAACCATTGTCCAACAACACCCCTTTGGTCCAAGTGGATGTGATCGCGGATCCGAATTTCCGTGGAGATTTCTCCACGCCAAACGGGCGTTCGATTTTGGAGGAGGGGCGGTTCACTCTTCGAGCCTATCCGCGTGATTTGGGGGTGGTGTCCACGGAAATCGTGATTCCGAAAGAATTGATGAGTCGTCCTCAAGAAGAAACTCTGGTGGAAGCGCAACCAGAGCCACAAGCCGATCCTGTAACTCGGGAAGATATTTTAAAAGAAACCCGGGAAGTTTTGATGAAATTGTATGGAGAAGGGGCGCAAGAAATTTTGGACTTAACTCCCCGGGTGGAAGCTTTGGTCGACCAATTGCTGAATCTGGACCCCGATCTGCCATTTTCTTTGACGCCCGAACAAATTGTGCGCGTGGCCCGTTTGGAGGGGGATGAGAAGGCGGAAGCGCTCAGAAAGATCCTATTGCACCGCGAGGAGCCCGTGGCGATGGGATTCTTGGGACGTTTGTGGGCCTCCTTGGTCGGGCGTGAAGCGGATGAATTCGAAAACATCGTTAACGTGAAAAACGCCATTCACCTCTTTAAGACCTTAAAATCAAAGATGGACGCCGGAGAAGAAGTGACCCTCCAAGATGTTGTGGAGGCGGTGATGAACAACCAAGAGATCGATGGCGATGATAAGGTGTATGTGTTCCGGATGCTTCTGATCCTCTTGGGGTTCGACTTGGAAAAAGCCAGCGATTTGACTGACGCGGTTGTGGAGGGCACCAATTCAGAGATTTTGTCGATGGACCTGGCCGTTCTGTTGGATCCTGGTCTGACTGTGGAGTCCGTCCTTGGAATTGTCGCTTGGTCGCGTACTGAAATCGAAGCGGGGCGGGACATCACGGTGAGTTCGGCACAGGCCTATGTGGCCCGTCCAGGGAACACTTCTCTTAGCCTGCCCCTTGTGATGAATGTTCTGGCGGGAAAAAACCTGGATTCGACTGAAAGGGGAAATATTCAGGTTTTCACCCAAACCGTGTCTCAGGGGGCGGTCCTGCCCACGACCTCGGCTCGAAACCTGGTTCAAGATGTGGTCAAAAAGGGCCCCACCTTTGGCGTTCATGAAGCTCAGGTGCGATATTTGCCGAGCGAGTTGCAACCGGCGGCCAGAGAATTGGCTCGGCGGCAGGATAATTTGTTGTTGAGCTTGGAACAACAATTGTCGGATCGAACCCCCTCCACGGAAGTTCATCAATTTTTGCAGGTGGTGGTTCGAAACCGGTCTCACGATTCTCCTGAGGTTCGGAATGCGGTGGTTAATTTGGGTTTGCCTCAAGACCGCCAAACCCGTTTGTTGAATGTTCTCAAGGTCTATTATTCCCCGACTGTGGTGGTTCAAACGGCTTTGGCTTTGCCCTCTTCTCTCACACCCTTCCAAGTGGCCGGGCAACTGGCAAGAATCGCTTTCGTGGGACAAGAGCCTCTTCCAATGATTTTCCAAAATGAACAAGAGTGGCAATCCGCCGTTCCCTTCTTTCAAGCGTTGCTCGCTATGAAAGTGGAGGGTCAAACATTAATGATCGAACGCCAGGGCGAAAATTTCACCGGCGCCGATCAATGGACCGTTTTTGCCGTTCAGATGACGGGGAACAAGTTGGGGGAACGCACCCAAGTGGCGGTGATGTCCCATGCGCTCTCCGACTCTTCGGTGCGAATTGAGTTGACCGCGTCCCAGGGTCGAACGTCGCCGGTGGTTGAAATTCCGTTGGGAATCCAAACCTCCCTGAGGGTCAACACTGGATCGGATTATGAACTGGAGGCCATGGGGGTGGCCCGGTCGGTGACGTTGCGGGAATTCAACGGTGATTTCACTGAACGCGCTCCACAAGCGGTTCAATTCCAATTCCGTCAAGATTTCGAGAGGGGAGATTTGCTTCCCCTTGTTTTCCAAGTGCCGACGTGGTTGGTCCAGGCGGCCCAAGAACGCCGCAACAAGAGCGAAACGGCGTTGCGAGGGGCCCGTCTTGAAGTCGAAAATATACGAGACGACAAACCCATCACCGCTTCGCCGGGTGTGTTTTTGGGTCGGTTACGACCCGTATTTTCTCGAGACCTGCCTTTGATGTTGACGGGAGAATCTCCCATTGATTTGGATTCGAACCTCGTGGTGTTTCGACAAAATGGAGTTGTGACAGGTGTTTTCTTGAGAGATCCTTCAGATACCTTCACGGGATGGGCTTATAGCCCTGATGTCCAGAACCCTGTGGCGCCTCAACGTTTGTTGGCCCAACCCTTGGCGGTTCTCCAAAGCCGATTTAACCCCGATCAAACTGAATTCTTTCGAATGCAAATGAATGCGCAGGGACGTCCGACCTTAACCCGCGTCAACCCGGATCTGGTGGAACAGACTCCAACGGACGAGGAGGAAGGCCCCACCCTTCTTCCCTTCGATTCGAACCAAAGTCCCCAAAGGAATCAATTGCGCCGCGCTGCCGCTTTTTTGGGGCCGATTGTGAGTGGGGCCCTCTCCATCCTCCCTCGCGGACCGATCTTCATTTCTCTTCTGGTGATGGTGACCACGATTGTGTCGCCGGTGTCGGCGTTGGGGGCGGTTATGGATGCGGCCGGTTTCGAAGGTGTTTGGACCTCGGTTGTTTCTCCGTTTCTTGATCTGGGCGGGTTTTCCACCATGGCCAGCCTGGCCACGTTGGGGGGATTCGCGGTGTTGGGGTATTTCAGAGTCTCTTCTGCGAATAACCCTTTGTTTGAAAAGAAGGAAAACACCCCATTCCAGTTGCCGCAAAGATCACCTACTCCAAAAATTATTCAAATGAGCGAAGCCGAATTCCAGACTCGATACGGTGATTACGTGACGGGGGATGGAATCCATTTTGTGGCGCCCAGTTTGTTGAAAACGCCCGCTCAGAGCGATGAAAGTATTCACCTGGGAGCTTTTCGGCCGGTTCAAGTGGGGCAGACCAGGCGATATCTGCTTGAACCCCGATTGCCGGAGAATCCCGACCAACCTGAAACAACCTTAACGATATTGACTCCCGCCGGAAAAGAACGTCCCGCTTATTTAAGCCAGCCTTTGTTGGATATGTTTGCCGCGCTGCCCACAGAACCTGAGAAAATCGGAGGATTTTTGAACCATCCCATTCACGGCGGTCTTGCGAAGGGAATTCGAACACCCGTGGTTCCAACGGATCAATTGAACAGGTATGGAATGACCCTGGCGATGTTGAGCCAGGTGTCCACCTTGGGACAATTGGCGGCAGTCAATGAATCGGATTATCCAGACTCGAATATTCAAGGATTCAAAGCCTATGTTTATTCGCTCGTGGCCGATGCCAAAACCATGGCCAGTCCTCTAAGCATCGCCGTTCGCGCCAACACAATGAAATCCACTCTTGAAGAGGAAAAGGGAATGATATTCATCCAGCAAGTGGAGCCGGCTTTGGGAAAACCGGTCCGCGCCAGTTGGCATGATTGGGGCGCGGCCTTCTCCTATTGGAGAACGGGTGGCAAAGGCCCTGTCCTGATTTCCAATGGCACGGCTCAAGCGGCGCTTCTTTTCCCGAATGGGACGTCCCTATACTTGAATGAAAACAAGAAAACGAAAGAGGTTCGTGTTGAGCCGGTGCCCACGTATGAACCCATGCGGTACGTGTCGGTGGAAGAAGCTCCGCTCTCCCCACTATTCAATCAGGGGTTTGAAAATGTCGGGGATTTGGGTGTTGCGCGGCAGGCCGTTGATATCGCCTGGCAGATCCTCTACACCGATAAAGGAACCGCAAAAATGGAGCCGCAAAAAATCCAAAAATTTTGGTCGGTTATGGGTGACTATATGGCGAACACGAATGTAACGCCCGAGCAACTACAATCGGCCCTTAACCGCAACGGCATTGAAGTGGATGAGTTAATTCAGCAATTGGGAGAACAAATGCGGGCGCTGGCGCAGAGCCGCCCCTGGATGCAGCGCGCCGCGCAGAACAGAGGGTTTTCTTCTCTCGCCACGCACCATTACGGCGAAACGGTGGGATTGGTTCGCGCGGGGTATTCTGTTCAGGATTTGCTGGGGAACCTATCGGCCCGACTGCTGCGAGATTGGGAAGGACTTTTGATCAACCCGCAGGAAGCCGAGAAACGGTTTGAAACCTTGCAACGTCAATTGAGTGGTTCCGCGGAACAAGATCAAGTGCTCACCGAACTCCGTGTGATGGCCGGGTTTGGCGATCAGGCGCCCTATGTGCAATCCAATGAACGCGGCTTCTTCACCCGAGATTGGGCCGAAAAAGTTTTCCAAGGGAACACGTCAGAGAATCTCTCAGAAGCCTTGACCCGTTTGGTGGATCCTTTTGTGGCCCAAGTGGCTCGGCAAGTTTCGCCGGTTGCCACCCAAAGTGTTCGGGGGTATCAGGTGGAAGTGTTGCCGCCCCAAAAGTTTGCGGACCGATATGGCGCGGGCCGTGGGGTTTTGGACGCGGAGAGAAAAGTGATCGCGGTGGCTTTTGAGGACAAGCCAGTTGGACCTGACCAACAGCGCGAAATTTTGCTCACCGTGGGCGTCATTTTCCACGAAGTGCTGCACGCCTCCTTCCCGTCGGCCTCGGAAGAAGTCATCAACCGTCTGACCATTCAACTCTTGGAAAACCGGGGCTGGAAAGGTCTGGCCGCGATCTATGAAGCTGACGCGCTTCGCCGGTATTTGGACCGGACCCAAAAAGGAGCGCTCACGCTCATCCCTGTGTTGCTTGCGAATAAATTGGGCTCTTCCGAGATCAAGAAGATTTTGCATCGGTCCTCTGGATTGCGGTTTGTCGAAATTTTGGTGTCGGCCGGAGATGATCCCAAACAGGTTCAACGCCTCAAAGAAGCGGGTTTCAAAACTGTTTCGCTGGCTGACATCATCGCCCAGCAACCCGTGGGTCAAAAAGAGGACAACCCCTTGGCCGCCTATGGAAGGAACCATTATGGCGTGGGAACGGTGGGTATTCTCGCTGATGAGGCCTTCAAAGCACAGGTGAAGAAGGTCATCCCCACACTGGCGGACATTTTCTTCATCCCCGTTCCTGCCGTTCTCGATGCGGTGGAACTCGAAAAAGCCATCGCCGAACTGATTCTCCGTCAAGCATAAGCAGCCCCCCCTCGCCAAAATCGATGGGTTGAACTTGGTGTATAATTCTGACCATCCCTCAAATATAATAGGCACCCTCCTGCCGTGAGGAGAATCCGGCATGGATCTGTTGTTTGAAGTAACAAGTTGTTTGAGTAGAAAAATTCGGACCACGCTCAGCCATTGGCGACTCATTTCCCTAAGAAAACATCCTGAAATGCAGGGGTATGAACACTTTGTTCAATTTGCATTGATTGATGCCGACAGCGTGCGTAAAAGTTCAGACGATGACAATGTTTATCTTTATTACAAACGGTTTAAAAAATATTTTATTTGTGTCGTTTGTAAACATCTCAATGGAAGTGGATACGTGATAACAAGTTACCTTACGAATAAAATTAAGGAAGGAGAGTTGGTATGGCAAAAGTAACAGTTGTTTTCGATCGAATTGGGAATACATTGGATGTTTGGTTCACCAAACCACAAAAAACCATCTCCGAGGAAGTGGGGCATGGTGTCATCCTTAAGAAAAATAAAAAAGGACATATCCTCGGATTTGAAAAAATTAATTTCTTAAGAAAAGGCCAGCATATAACCAGTAAAAAGGATCTTAAGCTCGTTTCCAAAGTGGCTTGAAATAGCTCTCAAATACACCCTGACAAATCAATCCAATTTTATCCAAGCCTTGGTCAGACTGATGCACCGGAGATGGTGGAGAGTGAATCGGCATTGATTTTCATCACTTAACCAAATCTTAAGGATGAATTTCGGGGGCGTTGTTTAAGTTTATACGCGAAGAGGGGATGCATCACTGGGAGGACCGGCGCAGTGAAACCCAATCTGTTTACACAACTTCGCGAAAATTGGATTGTGCTTTCCCGAATATTTGGGGGGGCGATTCTATTCGTCTTTTTGGCCTGTGGTTCAGGGGTTCTTCCCTTGAGCGCGGCGGGGTCGGGAGACCTCGATATTTTTGTGCCGGAGCCTCCCGAAGGAGAAACACCCGAGACCTGGGACAATACGTTTATTCAGCCCGTCAATATTAATCTGACGAATGTTAATCATGCCCCCAGTTGGAGTGCGCGTACCGAGACCACGCAAGTGGGCAGGCCTTTGGTTCTCAATCTCAATGAATCCGATCCTGACGGTCATCAAATTGTTTACAACTTTTATTATGGCGCACTTCGCGGGCAGGTGGCCATCAATGGTTCTCAATTGACCTACACCCCCAACCCCGGTCCTCCAGGAAGTGATTATTTTTTCTATTCGACCAAAGATCAGTTGGGCGCCATGTCGATATCCGTGGTCAACGTTATTATTGGGAATATGAATAATTGGCCCGCCAGTGGAACCACGCCTGATCAAACGACTCCCCAAGGTCAAACGCTTCAGTTTCATTTGACTGGCATGGATCCGGAATATAAACCTCTCTCATTTGCAGTCATATCCGCTTTGGCAGGGAATCTGTCGCTCGCTGAAAATGTTGTGACCTATACACCCTTTTCAAATTTTTGGGGCACCGAATTCATTAGCTATGTGATAACCGATTCCGCTGGAAACAAATCAGCGCATGTGGTTCCAGTGACGGTTCAAGCCCCCGCTATTACCGCAGTGGTGGCTCGGGTGGGTTCTCCCACCGGCCCGCAAGTCGGAACAGGCCCCAATCAATACGGCGCAATAGAAGTTCACTTTAGTTTGTTGGGATTGTCTGATGGTCGACATGATGTTTTTTTTACTGTCACGGATTCGGCTGGACGTTCAGTCACTGGACGAGGACGTTATCATGTAGACGGAACCAAGCCTGTGATTCGTTGGACCGCCAACACTCCGGCGGAGGATCAGTTTGTTTCGAAAAATATTTCTTTTTTCATTCACGCCACAGATGATTTCGTTAAAAATGTTAAACGCGTTTGGATTAATCCTCCCACTTCAAATCAATTGGAGGTGGATTTATTGGCCACCTCGGTGGTGGATGAATATGCGGTTCCCTCCTTTGACACGCGTCAGCTCCCTGATGGTTCTCGGGGTTTCCAGGGTTTTGCCACGGACCGGGCGCACAACCGAAGCGATCCGTTGTATAGAACTTTGAGAATTGACAACAGCCCTCCCAACATCAACGCTCAGGTCACTCCCCCTCCTGTTGCCTATTCAGGGAAATCATTGGTGAGAGACGAGATCGTGGTGAATGTGACCGGGACGGACGCGGGGTGCGGAGTGAAGCGGGTTCAACTCTATCTGGAAAATGGATCCACGAGCGTTCATCTCAAAACTGTGAACGGCGATTCCCTTCAGGAGCGGTTTTCGACCTCCGGATATTCCGACGGTTCCTGGACGTTAAAATGTATTTCTCAAGATGTTTTGGATAACGAGCGTCAATCCTCGTTGAATGTCCATATCGACAACACCAAACCTTCCACCAACATTCTTTATCCCGTTCTTGGGGCTCGGTACCTATCCATCACTGAAGTCAGGGTGGATGCCTCTGACGCCAATGGCGTGAAAAAGGTGGATATCGCCATCAATGGGGTGGTCCGTCCCACTCAATTTCAATCTCCCAATCGATATATATTTCAAACCCCCTACAGCACGCCTGGGAATGTGAGAATTTCTGCCATCGCCACCGATGAGGCCGGCAATCAAGAAAACAGAGAAATTACGGTGGTAATCAATTCTCCTCCTGCGGCGCAGCCTCTCTCCCTCTCAGTGAATGAAGATGAAGCGCGTGACTTGTTTTTGAGTGGGAATGATGTCGATGGTGATCCGCTCACCTTCAGCATTGTCCGCCAACCGCTTCAGGGGACCTTAAACGTTGCGGCGCCCCATTCCACCTCTCAACGCAGGTACACGCCCCAGGTGAATTACAACGGTCCGGATAGTTTTACCTTTCAAGTGTATGATGGTTTTTCCTATAGCGCCGAAGCCACGGTTTCGATCGCGGTGGCTCCGGTCAATGACGCACCTGTTGCCGTGAGTCAAAATCTTAGTGGGGTGGAAGACGCCGATATTTTATTCAACCTCCAGGGCAGCGATGTGGATGGGGATATCTTGTCTTACGTGATTGTGACGCCTCCCGTTCACGGGACATTGGTCGGAAATCCTCCCGCTCTTAAGTATCAGCCCCATGCCAATTATAACGGATCCGATGGTTTCGTTTTTAAAGCGAAAGACGCCACGCTTTTTAGTCCCTCTGCCGCGGTTTCAATCACAGTCACTCCTGTCAATGACAAACCGATCGCCTATGACCAAATCGTGGGAACTTATGAAGACTCCGCTGTTAATTTTGATTTGGCAGGAATGGACATTGAAGGGTCCCCTTTAAGTTTCATCATCGTTACCCAACCGAGCAAGGGGACAATCAACCGGAGCGGGGCCAGTTGCTTTTACATGCCCGGGCTCAATCAAAATGGGACGGATAGTTTCAGATTTAAGGTCAGTGACGGGTCCAAATTCAGTGAGGAGGCCACAGTCACGATCAATATTCAAGCCTTGAATGACGCTCCCGTGGCCACTTCTATACCTCCCGTGGCGACCCCTGAGGACACCGCTGTTTCGGTGGTTTTAAGCGGAAGCGATGTGGATGGGGATCCTTTAACCTTCAGGATTGTTCGATCGCCGATGCAAGGACAATTGTCCAATTCCGCTCCCAACCTCAGTTATCTGCCAAGAGCCAATTACAGCGGAGCGGATTCATTTTCATTCGTGGCGAACGATGGTCAACTGGACAGTTTGCCGGTCTCGGTTTCGATCACGGTGAGCCCGGTGAATGACGATCCGGTGGCGGAGGCTCAAAATGTGTCCACCCCGGAAGACAATAATTTGGCGGTGAATTTAAGAGGAAGCGACATCGAAGGATCTGCGTTGACTTATCACATTCTTACGGTGGCCTCTCATGGTATTTTAACAGGGTCCGGTTCCTCTAGAAGCTATACTCCCAATCCAAATTATTTTGGGCCCGATTTATTCACCTTTAAAGTCAATGATGGCGAAAAAGACAGCCCCCCGGCGACCATTTCAATAACGGTTTCTCCTCAAAATGACGCTCCGGTGGCCGTTTCTCCGGAACCGCTCACGATCAATGAGGATACGCCTACCACCCTTGTATTGACGGGAACCGATGTTGATGAAGACCCTTTGAAATTTTCAGTGGCCACTCCTCCCAGTCGGGGGACTTTTGTTAACAACCGTTACACTCCGAACTCCCATTTCAATGGTTCGGACTCTTTCACCTTTGTCGCCAATGATGGACAATTCAACAGCCCCCCCGCGCTCGTTTCAATTACGATTCGTCCTGTGAATGATGAGCCCGTGGCCACTTCCCAATCCGTTTCCACATTGGAGGACATGCCTGTTAACATTCTTTTGGCCGGTTCTGATGTAGAGGGGGACCCTTTGACCTATTCGGTGGTGGAACAGCCGCGTCAGGGCACGTTGAGTGGAACGCCGCCTCAAGTTCGCTACACACCGGGAGCTGATTTTTCAGGAGCGGATTCATTCACCTTTAAGGCCCATGATGGAAGCGAATACAGCTCGCCCGCCACGGTTTCTCTCTTGATCACCGCCGTTAATGATCCTCCCATCGCCGATCCACAATCATTGAAGGTGGATGAAGACAATTCCCTTCCGTTCACTTTGACGGGAAGTGATAAAGAGGGATCTGTCCTGGTTTTTTCCCTTGTGTCACAACCCCAGCATGGCCGGTTGGTGGGGAATGTTTATCACCCTGATCTCGATTACAATGGGCCTGATTCCTTTTCGTTTAAGGCCCATGACGGTCAAATTGACAGCATCCCGGCCACCGTTTCTATTGCGGTCGCGGCTGTGAATGACGCGCCGATCGCCCATTCCCAAGCTGTTTCCACTCCTGAAAACACGTCAAGAATCTTTTCATTGACCGGGTTCGATAAGGAGGGAAGTCATTTGTCCTTCCGAATTGTTTCACCTCCTTCCCGAGGGTCCTTGCAGGGGGCCGCGCCAAATGTCACCTATGTTCCGGCGTTGAATTCGTTGGAGAGCGATCAATTCTCCTTTGTGGTCAACGATGGGGAATGGGACAGCCCTCCAGCCCTCGTATCAATTGTGATCGATTCGGTGAATGATGCGCCGGAAGCGGACAACCAAAATCTTTCCACTTTGGAGGATACGTCCAAAGCCATCACCCTCTCCGCCACTGATAAAGATGGGGACCCCTTAACTTACAGGGTCATCAATCAACCCACTCACGGGAGTTTAAGTGGAACGGTGCCCCATCTCACTTATACACCTGTTGCTAATTTTAACGGCACCGATCAATTCACTTTCAAAGCCAATGATGGAGTAACCGATAGCAATCTCGCCACAATCGTGTTCAACGTGACCCCTGTCAACGATCCTCCTTTAGCAATCAACCAGTCGGTTTCGGCCTTCGAAGACACGCCGCTCGAGGTGGTCTTGACGGGAAGCGATGTGGAAGGGTCCGCCTTAACCTTCAGCCTCGTGACTCCCCCCAGTCATGGAATCTATTCCGAGGGCCGGTATACCCCCGCGACCAATTTTCATGGAACGGATTCTTTTTCTTTCATCGCCAACGACTCCGAACTGAACAGCGCTCCCGCCGCTGTTTCAATCACAATAACTTCGGTCAACGACGCGCCCGTGGCGACCCCCCGATCGTTGTCGGTCCAGGAAGACAGCCCCTTAAGCGTGGATTTGACCGGGACTGATGTGGACGGGGATGCATTAACCTTTGAAATCGTCACCCCGCCGCTTCATGGAGTGTGGGACGGGCAAAATTACACTCCCCATGCCAATTACAATGGGAATGATTCCTTTTTGTTTAAAGCCCGGGATGGACAATTGGACAGTTCGCCGGCGGCTGTCGCTGTTTCGATGATTCCGGTCAATGACGCGCCCATCGCGACCAATGTCTCAGTTACCACGCGTGAAGATAGCGCGGTCACCCTCGCGCTCTCTGCCTCAGACGTGGATGGTGATCCACTGACCTATCGGGTGATCGAGGGTCCACGGAAAGGGGTTTTAAGCGGCACCGGCGAAAGCCGCGTCTATACGCCCAACCAGCATTACAACGGGGGAGATAGTTTTACTTTCATGGTCACCGATGGGTCCTTGGAGAGCGGGTTGGCCACCGTTTCCATCACCATCAAGTCGGAAAACAATCCACCCGTGGCTGAAAATTCGCAGGTTTCCACACTGGAAGATCAACCCCTTCTGTTGACTCTTCCGGCCACAGACCCGGACCATGACCCTTTGATCTTTACAGTCGTCCGCCCGCCTTCTCATGGATTATTGACGGGTGAGGGAGCCAACCGCACCTATACGCCTTCCAAAGATTTCGACGGGTCCGACGATTTTTCCTTTCGGGTCAATGATGGGGTTTGGGGTAGCAAAGAGGCCACCGTTTCTGTTCAGGTCATGCCTGTCGATGATGAGCCGCTTGCTCATCCCCAATCTCTCGTTCTTCTGGAGGATTTAACATTGGCGATTGTGTTATCAGGCGAGGACGTTGAGAAAAAACCGCTGACTTTCCACCTTGTCACAGGGCCCTCGCATGGAGCTCTTACCGGAAGCGAAGGGAACCTCCTATATAGCCCATCGGCCAACTACAACGGACCCGATTCCTTTACCTTTAAAACCAATGATGGGGTCTTGGACAGCCTTTCGGCTACGGTCTCCCTCCAAATCACGCCCGTGAATGATGCTCCCCTCGCCATAGCTTCGGTTGAAAAAGTGTTGGAGGATACACCGACGAATTTGTCTCTTATCGCCAGTGACGCGGATGGCGATCAGCTGAATTTTATCGTGGTGCAACCGCCGCTTTATGGAGAATTGATGGGGACTGGGGGGTCACGAACCTATGTGCCCCTGCCCAACAACAATCAGCCCGATCAATTTGTATTTAAAGTCAACGATGGAACTCAAGACAGTGGATGGGCCACTGTTTCCATTCAGATGGTGCCGGTGAATGACGTCCCTCTCGCTTCGCCTCAAGAAATAAATATCAGGAAAAATAACTCAAGGGCCATTATTTTGCAGGGCCAAGATGTGGACAATGACCCCTTGGTTTTCAATATCGAAATGAGCCCCGCGCATGGGGTGTTGCTGGCCTCCAATCAACAGCCCAATGAATGGGTTTACACGCCCGCCAAGAATTTTGTGGGAGAGGACGGCTTTACCTTTTCCGTGGAGGATGGGTCTTTAAAAAGCCAGCCGGCTCGCGTTGGAATTCAGGTCCAAGGCGGAAACAATACTCCCATCGCTTTGGATCAAACTCTTACCACAAATGAAGACACTCCTCTTCTTCTGACTCTCCTGGCCACGGATTTAGACGATGATGCCTTGCAATACATTCTCGTGGACGCGCCGGCCAATGGGTTCATCACGGGAACGCCTCCTCAAGTGACTTACACCCCGCTGAACAATTTTTTTGGAACTGATGTTTTTACTTTTAAAGTCAACGATGGGTCCGTTGACAGTCCGGTGGGTTTGGTGCGCGTCAGCATCCATTCCGTGAATGATCCCCCGGAGGTCGTTTCATTTTCTCTTGAGGAGGGAGCCTATGTGACTGGAACAGTTGAACTTGAGGCACGGGCGCGAGACGATAATGGAATCGATCGGTTGACGGTTCAGATTGATCAGGGCCCCGAGCTTTCAATGATACCTTCAGGCGGGGGGCTGTATCGATATCAATGGAGGACCAACCTAGAAACCGAGGTGGTCCATACACTCAGATGCGCGGTACAAGATAATGAAGGGATGGTGGCTATTAAAGAAGTGAGAGTGGGGGTGGACCGGCAACCCCCCATTGTTAAAAACATAATTCCCTCACAGGGCGCTTTGGTTTCGGGGGTCGTCCAGATTGGAGCGGATCTTGGGGATACCATGCAGTTGGGGCGAAGTTATATCTTCATTGATGGAAACTTGGTCACGTCCCGGTCTTTGAGCGGTCTTCAATCGAACATTGGTTATTCTTGGACCACCGGAGCGAATGGGGAGCACACCATCAATGTGGTGGTTGAAGATCGGGCTGGAAACCGCGCCGAATTCCCGACTGTCGTTACCGTTAATAATCCGACGGGTCCAAATACTTTGCCCAGATTTGAAGTGCTTCAACCCGCGGTCAATTCGGTTGTCCGGGGGGTGGTCACTCTGAAATTAAAAATTTTAGAAGGAACGGTGGATTCAACCGGGTTCAAAGTCGGAAATGGCGCCGTTCTGCCAGGTGTGATGAGTTCTCCCGATATTTATGAGGCTCTCTGGGTCACCGCGGGTTCGGAGGGGGTGGTGGACGGATCTCACGACATCGAGTTCAGCGCAACCAATACGCTCGGCACCACAAAAATATCGCGGTCGGTGAGGGTCGACAATACCAACCCCCACGTCACGCTTGTCAAGCCGACGGCCAATTCCATCTGGTACGGAGTCCAAAATATTCAAGCCACTGTTTCAGACGGGAATAATCGGTTGCAGTCGGTTCTCTTTCGCCTGGATGCCATCGACGTGGCGCAATTTCAAGGCAACGCGTCGATCACTGAAAATTTATATGCCTATGCCTTGGACACGGCTCAGAAAGATCCTCAGAACAACCGCCTGTACCCCGACGGACCTCATATCCTTTATGTCATCGCCACCGATGAAGCGGGCAACACGGCTCAAAGCGAAGTTCCCTTCCATATTGATAATTTAAATATCCCCGCGCCTCAAACCGCTTTGGTTGAGGAAAAACCTCTTCATGAATCATTTGTGATGACCGATGAAGAATCAGAGGTTTCGGCGCGAATCAGCAATGTCCAAATTGATCAAGACGCTTTTGCCCGCAACCCGCAACAGGCTTTGCAGTTGACGGTAACGAAAGACGGAAAAACCATCCACCCCTATCCCGGGACGGTTCAGTTGATCAATGGAGTCATCTATTTCAAGGGGACCGTTCCGGACAATTCAGAAATCCACTGTGATTTGACGGTCGAGGTCATTGAGGACGGTCAGACCAAAAAATTGACCTATTCTTGGGATTTCACTCGCGTCATGAACAAGGAATTGGGGGGCCAGCTTCAAACCGACGACGGAATTCTCACGGTGTTGGTTCCACCGCACGCCCTTAAAAATGATTCCTTTCTTTCTATTCAATTGATTGAACAACCCTCAAATGAAATCGTGGAGGCGGATTCGAAATTTGAAAATCTATTCGGGAATCAAAAAGTGGTTTATGGCCCTTTTGAAATTGTGGCCAAAGATAGGGAGGGGAAAGTTCCAACGGAGTTGGCGTCACCTCTGATGCTGATCTATGCCCGCCCCCCGCAAAATATTCCCGCCACAGAAGAGAGTTTCGTTGATCAAATTCAATGGTTGCAGACCATTTGGCGGCCTTTGGCCTCCAGCAACGCGGCCTTGCCGCCTCCGCAAATTCGTAACCCCTCCGGCAGCCGCATTGTCCAGGTGTCTCTTCCTTCTTTGGGCATATTTCGCGTGAATTCTTTTGCGGTTCCTCAGGAGGGGGTCAGTGAAGTTTTTAATTTTCCCAATCCCTTTAGTCCTTCAAATGGAGGAACCGATATTCACTATCTCTTGGGCGCCGATAGCGATGTTCGCTTGGTGATTTACGATCTTTTGGGAAACCTCGTGAAAACAATTGACGTTTCTCAAGGCTCCGTGGGGGGGAAGATCGGTCAAAACATTCTTCATTGGGACGGCCGAAACGGCGAAGGAACCTCGGTGGCCAATGGCGGCTACATCGTTCAAATCCACTCCCGAAGCCCCACCGGCACAGAAGCCCGCACCAAAATAAAAATGGCCGTGGCCAAGTGAAAATGACCGTAAAAATTAAACGAATCTTAAGGCGATCTTAATCCCGTGCTTGTTAGGATCTATCCTATATGATGATTTCGCAATTTCTTGTTTTCTTACGTAGAAAACTTCAGATTTTTGTCATCCCGAGGTCGCCGTGGCGACCGAGGGATCTCTACGGAATATTTAAATATCCTGTAGAGATTCTTCACTGCGTTCAGAATGACAAACTCTTCAGTCGCGGAGAATCCGCGCTATGTTGAAGAAAAATATCTTCTTGATTCGCAGAAAGACTTGGCGGAGATTCTCTGCGATTATCGCGGTCTTTTTCATGGCGGAGAATGTGTTCCTTCTTCATGCCACGGAGACCAACTTTTGGACCGCGCGCCAAAAAGTCGTCAAGTCTCTCCAACAAGAAGAGCCGGTTTCTCCCCAGGATTCCCCAAGCTCAAAAAGTCCCCAAATGTTGTTGGCCTCCTTGCCCAAAGCCGATCTGGGACATGTGCTGCCTTATAGCCTCAAGGCCTTGTCGGATATGGGCATCAAAAATGATCTCGCGCCCGATTTGAAAGCCACCTTGGCCAACCGCGTGATTCCCCCTTGGATGACGGAGGCCATCGCCCCCACCGCCATGATTCACGAGGTGGCCCTCTCAAAGAATCCCAAAGCGAAAACCCTTTTGTTGATGCAAGACGCGCACAATCATTTTGAAGCGCAAACCAACATCGCCGCAACGGTGGACGCGGTGGCGCGCGCGCTCGAAAAAAGGGGATCATCCTTGTTGGTGGGCATGGAAGGGGCCGATGTGCCGGCTGTGGATTTCTCGCCCTACAACAAAATCATTTATCGAAAAACGCTTCATGACGTGGCGAAGGCGATGCTCAAGGTCAATATTTACAATGGCGTTGAATTTGCCGCAATTGGATATGTGGGCGATGGGAAAAACGGCGAAGTCAAACTGCCCCTGACGGTGACAGGCGTCGAAAACAAGGATGAATACTGGGCGAATGTGAAAGCCTTGCGGCAAGCGGCGCCTCTTAAACCCAAAGCCAAGAAGGCCTTGGCTTTGTTCAAACGAACCTTGACGGAAATGAAAGCCAACCATTACAAATCGGACATGCAAATGTTTGATCAAAAATGGCAGGGGTATCAGGAGGGAACCGTCACGGTTCCAGATTACGCGCTTTATCTGGATTCAATCGTGCCCATGTTCACCCCGAACCTCAAACAATTGCTCGATGCCGCTTTGCTCCAAAATTCCATCAATTTCGATCGGGTGGAACGGGAACGGAAAAAAATTCTTGAGGGGTTGGTATCCAAAATTTCCAAAGAGGAAACCAACCGTTTGTTGGAATACAGCGCGCTCTTTCAGGCCGGGCAAATCAGCTCGACGGGCTATTACGATCATTTAAGAAAGGTGTGCGGAAAACACGGCATTGCCTTTTCTCAATATCCAGAAATGGCGCTCTATGTGGAATATGTGTTGAAAAGCGAATCCATCGACGGATACCAACTCTTGAAGGACATGGAGTCCTTGGAGGCGGCCGTCATAGAAAAATTGGCGGCCACTCCGGAGGAAAAACAGGTGGCTTCCCTGGCGAAGGATTACTCGCTGTTGGAGAAGTTGGCGCAGCACATCATGACCGAGGACGAATGGCACCATTACGAGTCGCGCCTGGGCGAGATCAAAAATTTTGAGAAGCGTTTTGGCGCGGTGGGGGTTCCCTTCCCGAAGGAAATGAAAAAATTTAATGGATGGAGGGAGATTTTTGAAGCCTTCTATCATTCAGCCATCGCGCGCAACCACACGATGTCGACGCACATGGCCGCCCGCCTCTCCGACGCTCCCACCCAAACCGCGCTTTTGGTGGTGGGGGGGTTCCACACGCAAGGTCTTCTGCAAGAACTGAAACAACACGACCTGAATATTTTGACCCTCTCCCCCAAAATAACACAAGTGGATGAGGGAACCCTCTCCTCGATTGACTTTCTCGAGTCCGGCCGAATGCCCCTCGATCGACTCTTTGCGGGAGAGAGACTTTTCGTGCCGGTTGGCGCGGTGACTGCAGGAATGCAAGGGCCAGGCGCTGCTAACACTGCCTTCCAACTCGCCGATAGGGTGACAGCTAAGTTGGAAGGGAACCTGCCAGTTGAGCGTCCCAATAAACCGAAAAAGGGAAATACATTGGGTTTTGTGATGGGAGCGGCTGTGGTTGTGAGCCCCCTCCTGATCACTCTCGCTTTGGCAGGGCCTTTGGCCGTCACAGGAGGGATTCTTGTCACTTTGGGTTTGTTGACGGTATTCGGTCTTTTTACATTCCCAAGATTGGTCAAGCGTATCAAATCTGAACCAGTTCCATCGGTTTCCCAATCAATTGCCCCGATCCCAGGCGCGGAATCACCTAAGTCCCCGATGGTGGTTGAGCCCCCTTCTGTTTCTCAAGTGGAGATACCACGTGCGGCTTTGGATGCTTTGGATATTCTCGTGACTGATTTGGAGGGTCTACTTACACAAGCGATCAATTTGAGTGGACAAGACCTCTATATCCAACAGGAAAAAAAGCCGAATTCAATGAAAAAGACGTTCGTTAAAGCTTTCCGGGGAATTGAGGATGTGATAGTTGAGGAGCCAACCGAATTGATGGGGGCGTTGGCTCCCATCCGTGAATTGAAGGGAACAATTCAAAACCAATTACGAAGTCCCAGAGCCGTCTTGCCTGCCGAAATGGATAGTTTATTGCGGAATATTGCAGCGAAAGCCGCGGAGATAGAGGAAGGGTTGCGAAAGGCTTATCCTGATCTAGAAACTTTGAATAATTCGTCGGAGCGAAATTTTGCAAGTTCCAATCAGCCTCAAATGAGCGAAGCTCCTGGCGCTCCGGGGGGGGCAGGTGGAGGGGGGGCAAATTTGTCTGCGGTCCCTACCAAACCGAACACATCAACCCCAGACCCGGTTAAGACTGGTCCGATGGATACATCTCCTCTCATGGCCAAGAATGCAGGGCTGAGGGATCGCATGTTGGAATTAGTTGATCATTTGGAAAACTTACGTTCGTATCTGTACACCAATGGAAAAACCATAGATTCCGACTTCAATCTAGCCTTGATTGAATTGGCAGGGGCCGCGAACCCAGATCAAACTAATTATGATCGTTTAAATGCTCTCAAAAGAATGGAGACCATTTTATTGAGGAATCGCCCCACAGATTCAAATACTTCCGAAAACGTTCACTCCGTTAGAACCCTCGATAAAATAAAAGATTTGGCAGATAAGGTTCACTCGATATTGCTAAACGCGCTCAAAAGAATGGAGACCATTTTATCGAGGAATCGCTCCACAGATTTAAATATTTCCGAGGGCGTTCCTTCCGCTAGAATCCTCGATAGAAAAAAAGAATTGGCGGATGAAGTCCGCTCGATATTGAAAGGATTTGAAGAAATTTATCCGCCTATGGAAGAGTCGTTGGAAACGGCCGAAACTCCTCAATTTTCTCAAATGCCTCTTTTTGTCCAGCAAGCTTATAATGACGCCAAAAAGGCCTATGAAGAAGCCCAGGCCAAAGTCGAAGAATTGGACAGGCCACAGTCGTGGTCGATAGAGGAAAAAACCTTGGTGGGGTTGATCGCTTTGGGGGGTGTTGCGACGGTGGCTTTGGCGGTCCAATTTTCATTGGGATTTTCTTTTCCACCTTTGTTGGGAGTGGGAATATTTTTGGTTTGGCTGGTTCAATTGCGGCGCGGTTCAACAGGGCAAGAAGAATTATCCGCGGCGCAAAAGGAATTAGAAGAAAAAAGACAAGATTTTTGGGCTTGGAATAAATATCAGTGGGCCTTCAACCAATCGAAAATTTTAGGTTCGGTGATTCCCTCTCCATCCTCTCGAATTCACGCCCTTTTCGCTCAGGCCAACGCACGGGTTGAGCGGGCCAAAGTGCTGGTGGCTCATTTTGAAGAACAGGTCACTTCTCCGCTGGTCATTCGAATGATTCTGGGAGGCGAGTTGATATTCGGAGTTCTGACCGTGGTCATGGCTGTGGTCGCGCCTTCGGTCCTCGTTTTACTTCCAATGAGCGCCCTGTTATTCTTTGTGGGTTGGTTTTTCATCATTCAGCGAGACACAAAAACTCCATCAAATCTGAAAAAGGCCAGAACCCTATTGTTTCAAGCAGAAACCGTTCAAACCCGCTTGAGGCGACAAGTCTTCCCCTTCTTGGAAGGAGGTGCAACTTCTAATAACAACCGCAATGGGAAAACTTCATCCCTTTCTACTGAACCACCCATTATCAGCTCACCAAGAAAAGCCAATTCTGTTCCGTCCGCCGCCCCGATCATGGATGGTTTGACCGGTTGGAAAAGTGTTGACATATTAACCGCCTTCCTGCGCGTGATTTTATTGCGTGACCTTCAACTTAATCAACTGATTGGGACCCTTTCGGAATTGAATCAATCAATTAGGGATACCGATTTAACAACGGCGCTGGCGGGTTTAACCGATCAGCAGCAAGGTTTGGAGAACAGTCTTCCCAATTTAACTTTGATAGCGGCCCTTTTGGCTCCTGTTTTTCAGCTCAACACGCCGGTCTTTGAAGCCATTGTGACCCTTTACAACACCAATGTTAAATCGACAAAAAGAGATCTTGAATTATCGCGGGAAAATGCAGATGAATCGGGGCAACTTTGGTTGGCGGCCAAGCAACTTGAAGATTTGTTCGTGAGGGGTGACGGGTCTCTGTTCCCTATTGAGTCCTTAAAAATCCAGGCCCTTTCTGATGACGCGGGTATCAACGACTCAAACGAACGGGTGAAGCCCTTTGTCCGGTCGGATTCCAAACAGAATCAGATGGATATTTTATTTTCGGTCCAAGCCGTCCAGCAGGAGCGCGAAAATTTAATGGATTTGCTGCAGGAACAGAATAATCAACTTTCTTCTGAGGACGCGGAACGTTTGGCGGATATGATCATTGTGTCCCATGAAATTTTGTCTGGTTTCGGGGTGGATGATGAACTCCTGGCGAAAAGTTTCTTGGCGGATGCCAATCGCCTTCGGACCAATTTGTTTGAACAAACAGGTTCAGATCGGGGCCGGCTGCCGGCTGAATTATTCACCGTCGCCGGGGTTCGAACGCTATTCTCCGAAATTCTTTTGGAGCATAGGACTGGAGCAAGCGCCAAGAAGAATGCCTCGGAGGGAAGCGTAACCCCATCCCCCAATTGGGCCCAGGTTCAATCGGCGGAGAATCCCATCGGCCAGGTCCAACGCGCTGCGTTGGTCGCCGAGACGCGTAAAAACGTATTGAACGAAGCGGTTCAGCACATCGCTCCCAACAATCAGGGCCGTGTGGTGATTCTCAATTGGGACGGAGTTTCAGTGAACACGCTGGAGGGGCAGGTGCCAGAGGCCTCACGGAAAGAAGCCGCCCAATGGACCCCCTCACGCGTTCAAAAACAACGGGCGCTTCAAAGCGCGGTGAGAAGAAAAAGCGTGACGCGTCAAGGTTTGTTGAGCGCGGAGTTGGACGTATCCGTGAGAGAGGGCACTGTGGGGAAATTTTTCATGTGCGACATCAATGATATGGGGGCGGCCTTGGCCCTCACATTGGAGAAACTAAAAATTCAACAAAAAGAGGGAACACCCGTTCCCGCGGTGGGGGTTCCGGCCAGTCAAAAACAAATGCAGAGTTTGGTTGAGAGGTTGCGTGGTGAAATTCAGTTCGCCGAATCAGCTGCCAAGAGGATCGCTATAATGAAAAGGCTGGACCTTATAGAAGGCGCGATGCAAATCAATCAGCTTTTGTTCGCCGATGCAAATGTAGAAATTGCGCTCAATCAAACCACCGGACGGTTTGACGCCACCCCAGTGCTTGTTTCCTTGTTGTCGCAAGCCCGCATAACCAATCCTAATATCCAGGAGATTCAGATTATTTCCGACCGGATGTTGTTCGATCTCGATTCTCTTCACGACACCTCCTTGCTCCAGATGTTCGATGTCCAGAAGATTCTTTTCACCTTGACGGTTCCCATCAGAACCCAAACGATGGAACAACGGATTTCAGAGGAAATTTATTCCTACACCTTCGCCTAATTGATTGGCGAGCTTCACTCCCCCCCCCCGACGACAAAATCTCCATTAAATGCTGAAATAGGCGACCCCTCGATCCATAGATCGATGAATTATCTCCTTTTTACCTATACGAATCATGCTTTGGAGCGGATGAAGGATCGCGGGGTAACCCATAATCAAGTGGGGAGTGCCGTGCGATACCCTTCTTTTGTTCGAATGAGTTTTGGAAATCGCAGGGTGGTACGCAAATATGTTGGCAAAAAGATATTGGAAGTTGTTTACATCAAAAAAAGAGGGCGGATCATCGTCATTACTGTTTACTGGGTGGAGGGAAAATAAGCATGGATGTTACATTCGATAAGAAGGCTGATGCGCTTTACATTAAATTACAGCCCTCTAAAAAAATAAAAAAAACAGTTATGTTGCATGAAGGTCTCATGGTTGACATGGATAAATCTGGTCAGATTTATGGGATTGAAATTCTTGACGTGAGTCACCATATCCCATTGAAAGAATTGAGCCGTATCAAGACAAATTTACCTTTGTTATCCCAACCTTAACACCGGTCATATCCCCATGGAAATTTATTTGATGCGGCATGCGGAGGCGGTGCCGGCGCTGGAGTGGCGAAAAAGCGACGCCGATCGCCCTTTAAGCAAAAAAGGCATCTCCGAATTAGAAAAGGGTTTGGGTGAAATGAAACGGGTGGGGTTTTCCGTTCCGCTGGTTTTGTCCAGCCCTTACAAACGCGCGCAAGACACCGCTCTTCTGCTCACCCGCTTTCTGGCTCTGCCGGACCCTGTTTTTCTCCCCGACCTTTCTTCTGGGGTCAACTATAAAACCTTGATGAAGGTGGCCTTGGACTATATCCAGAAATCTTCGTTGTTGTTGGTGGGGCATATGCCGGAAATCGCGATTTTTGGTTGCCGTATTTCAGGCGAACCAGCCGTCATGGACAAAGGTCTCGAACCCGCTGATGTTCTCGCCATTCGCCCCGCTATCGTCAACAATGATTGGGAAGATGGGGAAATTCTCTGGTGGCGAAAATTGTCGGATTGGAAAGGCCTTTCATGAAGGATCCCTTGATTCCCCACGAAGCGCTCGA
Source organism: Elusimicrobiota bacterium (assembly GCA_022072025.1). Lineage (NCBI taxonomy): Bacteria > Pseudomonadati > Elusimicrobiota > Elusimicrobiota bacterium. The sequence continues at coordinate 5,298 of JAJVIP010000019.1, read as the reverse complement.
GGGGCTCATGCAAAAAGTGTTCGAAGAGCAATCGGTGAGCCCGGGGCTCTTTTGGGACGCGCTTCTCAACGCCCATTTGGTTGTTCCGCTGGCGGGGGGGACGCCGGACGAGTCGGAAAAACAATTGCCGCTGTTGTTGGGTGTGGACCCTTCTGGAAAAAAAGTCATTTGGATTTTTACGTCGCAACCCACCATGGTGACCTATATTGAAAAAGACGTGCGTCATCTCATTATGGGATCCAAAGAACTTTTCCGTCGTTTGATGGGAAACCCGCATGATATTGTTCTTATTGGGCCTCAGGGCATCACGCTCAGTTTGCATCCGGATTTTATCGCCTCGATGGCGGAGGGGCGTGTGCCGGAACCTCCCACGGAGGAAATTCGTCACATCCCGAAAGACACGCGGGTCAGTGTGGGCCGGCCCGTGGATGACGCGAGCAAACTCGAATCCAAGTTCAAACAATTGTTCGTTACGCTCCCGGGCGTGTTGGAAGGTTGTTTTATTCAGATTGCCGATGATTCGGGGTCCCGTCTTTTGCTGGGGCTTCGATTGCGGGACGAATCGCAAGAAAATTTTAAACGGATCGCCGGCCTCGTGGCAAAAGCCTCTGAAGGCGTTCTCGAAAAAGGGAAGACCATGGACATCACACTCATCAACCGTTCGCTGAAGGCCGCTTTCGATAAATATGGAACCCCGTTCTTCAAACGGAGCGAAGAATGAAGTTGATAGGCGCCCTATCGTTCATTCTTATATTTCATCTTCCTATTTATGGCGAGCCGGGAACTCCCGATCCCATCGCCGCCTTTCCGTCGCGCGTCCATAAATTCGTGCTTAAGAATGGTATGCGGGTCCTGGTATTGGAGCGGCCCGAATCACAGACCGTTTCATTCGCGATGTATGTTCGAACCGGTGGCTTGGATGATGAATCGGGAAAATCGGGTTTGGCCCACATGTTTGAACACATGTTGTTTAAAGGCACCAAAACAATTGGGACAAAAAACTACGCGAAAGAGGCCCTGCTGTTGGACCAAATTGACCAAGCCGAGCAGGCGGGGGATCACAAGAAATTGGAGGAACTCAACAAGGAACATGAGAAACTCCTGGAGCCGGAAGAATATTGGCGCATTTACGAGCGGGCGGGGGGGCAAAATCTAAACGCTTCTACCGGCTATGACTTCACGAATTACACAGTGTCATTGCCTAAAAACCAAGTGAAGCTTTGGTTCGCGATGGAGGCTGACCGGCTAAAAAACCCCGTGCTTCGCGAGTTTTACAAAGAGCGTTCGGTGGTGTTGGAAGAAAGACGTATGCGAATCGACACCTCTCCCCAGGGAAAATTATGGGAGGCGTTTCTCGCGGCCGCTTTTGTGGCGCATCCGTATGGGCGGCCGATTGTGGGATGGGAAAGCGATATCTCGCGCGTGACCCGCCAAGATGCCACTCGTTTCTTTAAACAACACTATGACATCAGTCGTTTGGTGTTGGCCATCGCGGGGGGGGTGAAAACCCAGGACATTCAAAAACTTTGCGAAAGTCATTTCGCCTCCATTGCGTCCACTCCCTCTCCAGAAGAAATTCGTATTCCCGTGGAACCGCTGCAAGAAGGGGAACGCCGGGTTCAAGTGGAGTTTGACGCCGAACCCTCGCTTCTCATCGGTTACCATCGGCCCGATATGCGCCATGCCGATGAACCCGCTTTCAATGTGCTGCAAGATATTCTCAGCTCGGGCCGCACCTCGCGTTTTAATCGGACCATTGTCGAGAAAAACAGGATTGGCGTGGGAGTGTGGGCGGGCGGTTCCGCGCCTGGAGAAAGAGATCCCAATTTGTTTGTGATGGGGGGCGCTCCACGCGCTCCGCATACGGTTCAGGATTTGGAAAAAGCCATTTGGGCCGAAGTGGAGCAGATCCAAAAACGGGGGCCCACGGAAGCCGAACTGGAAAAAGTGAAAAACAATTTGGAGTCCGCCGTGATTCGAGGTTTGGCTTCCAATGAAGGGCTCGCGAGCCAATTGGCCTATTATGAATCCGTGGCGGGCGATTGGAATTTCCTCATTCAATTGATTCAGGGCATTCGCTCCGTCACCGCTCTTGATGTGAAACGCGTGGCGCAAACCTATCTCACCGAGTCGAATCGGACCGTCGCGGTGCTGAGGAGGAAAAAGTGAACAGATCACAACGAAACTCCACCTCATTCTTTAGAGGATGTATAACAAGGATCTTTCGTCGTCGCCCCGGCATGTTTCTGGCCGGGGCCCAGGTTTTCGCCCGGATGAGAACCTGGACCTCGCACCATTCCCCAATGATCTTGGTCGGTACGGGGCCCAGGTTTTCGCCCGACGGTGAACCTGGATCCCGGCCAAAAGATTGCCGGGATGACGGCTTAAAGCTTACTTTCGCAACAGTCACTACAGGGATGAATGGAATCTTCCTAGTATTTTTCACGCTCGTTCCTCTTTTCGCTGTGCCGCCTAAAGTTGACACGCCACCTCTCGATTTTAAGCCCGCGCAGGCCCAACGCGTTCAATTGAAAAATGGGGCGGTGGTCTATGTGTTGGAAGATCATGAATTGCCGCTCCTCACGCTCAATATCCGGATTCGGACCAGCCCCGCGGATGAAAAGACGCCGGAATCTTTTAATTTTTTGGGCGCGGTTTGGAGAGCGGGAGGAACACTGACTCGCTCCGCCGATCAACTGAACGACGAGCTTGAACAAAAAGCCATTTCAATTGAAACGGGAGCGGATAAAGAAGTGGTTACGATTTCTCTTTCGTGCCTATCCAAAGAGTTGGACAGCGGTCTGGACCTCTTGAGAGACGTTCTCTTGGCTCCCGCGTTTCAGGCAGATCAATTGTCCCTGGCCAAAGGGAAGGTGATAGAGGGGCTCTTGAGAAAAAATGAGACGCCCAACCAAATCGCTCGACGCGCGTTTAGGGATGTGGTGTATGGGAAAAACCATGTCTACGCCGAGGAACCCAACGAAAAAACGGTTACCAAACTCACACGCAACGATCTCTTGGCGCTCCATAAAAAAGTGGTCATTCCCGATCAAGCCGTGATCTCGGTGGCTGGCGCGTTTAAACAAGAGGAACTATTGGCCAAACTGGAAGCCTGTTTGTCCGGCTGGAAAACATCGGACCGATTTGTTCCTTCCTATGATTATTCTGTCACCGCGGCTTCCACCGGAACCCTGTTTTTTGTGCCCAAGGAAGCCAATCAATCTCGCATTACCATTGCGCGGCTCGCGCCAGGTCGGCACAACCCGCACCATTTCGCGCTGCGTCTCACCGATGCCATTTTGGGAGGAGGGGGGCCCTCCCGGTTGTTCGGCGAAATCCGGTCACGCCAGGGCTTGGCCTACATGGTGGGCAGTTTCGTTCAAGAACCCGCGGGGCCGGGCCTTTTGGGCGTGGCTTGTCTGACCAAATCAGAGTCCACGCTGAAAGCGGTCCGTTCCATTTTGGCGGAGCTTGATAAATTTACGACGGGTCCCCTCTATGATGAGGAAATAAAGTTGGCAAAAGATTCTCTCATCAATTCTTTTGTTTTTGGCTTTGACTCCAAATGGGAAATTGTCGACGCGCGGGCCACCAATGAATTCTACGGATATACGCCGGATTATTTGGACACCTACACGGCGCGTCTGGCCGCGGTCACAAAAGAAGAACTCGGTAAAACCGCCAAACGCTTTTATTCAAAAGATACCATGAAGGTCCTGGTGGTGGGAGACGAAAAAAGATTGGACGGTTCCTTGCGTGAGTTGGGAGAGGTCACCGTCATTCCTCTCAAAGAAATCAATTAAGTTTTGATTTGAAAATAAACCCGCCGACGGCCGCCGCTTCCATGAGAAGACCCGCTCGCAGGAGTCCGCTCACCTGTTCCTTTTTGATTTTTCCCTTTTTGAGCAAGAGGGGGGGAACCACCATCAACAAAAGGCCCATCGCCAATACCAAAACCGAGAAGATGAGAACGAATTTCTTCAAACTTCCGCTATGACCTTCTTGGAGATTCACGTTGATGGGAATCGAGGCGAGAGTCAAGGTCATGATGTTTTTGAGGCATTGCTCGAGGAGCGCGTTATCGGGGAATTTTTTCACGAGGGCTTTGTATTCCTCTAAGAGAGAATCAAGATGGCCGGTTTTTTGCCCGAGCATGATGTAATACGTATGGGCTTGTTCGTGTATCGGGTTGAGCCGAGCGGCTTTTTGGAAGGCTTCAAAGGCATGGCGAAAAAACATGGGGTCGGTTTTGGCTTTTTCTCGGAACAAGCCCCCGATTTCGAGATGAGAGAGGAAATGGTTCGGATCGGCAATCACGGCTCGCCTAAAAGCCGTCAGCGCCGCGTCGATTTGACCTTTTTTTTTGAGGTCCACACCCAATTGATATTGGTCTTCGGCTTCCATTGTTATGCGTGATTTTGGTGGAATCGGTTCATGAAGTCAAGCCATTCACTCAACATTGTTCTGATCGAGCCGGAAATTCCACAAAACACAGGAAACATCGGCCGAACCTGCGTGGGCCTTGACGCCACGCTTCATCTGGTCGGCCAATTGGGTTTCTCTCTGGATGAAAAAGACCTGAAGCGCGCGGGTCTTGATTATTGGCCGAAACTTAAACTCAAACGTCACGATCGATGGGAAAGTTTTCTTGCTTCCATTGAACCCACGGCTTCTCTAACCTTTTTCTCCACGCATGGAACTCAATCCCTGTGGGAAGTTTCATTTCAGTTCCCTTGTTATCTGGTCTTCGGTTCAGAAAGTCGGGGGTTTCCACCGTCCTTTTATGAGCGCTACAAAAACTCTTTGGTGCGAATCCCCACCACGGGACCCATCCGGTCGCTTAACTTGTCTACGGCCGTGGGCATCGCCGCCTTTGAAGCGGTCCGGCCACGCCGTCCCCCAACCTGTCACTTTTAGTACGTCGGATCATAAACCGGAAATATTCAGTTGATTCTTACTAATACCACACAAGGCGCTGTCGCCCCGGCACGTTTCTTGGCCGGGGCCCAGGTGTTCCGGAGGTAGAACCTGGGCCCCGGCCAAACGACATGCCGGGGCGACAGCTCCTTGTTCTGGTTCTTTAGGCACGAATCAACTGAATATTTCCGGGTAATGCGTTGGACCTTTGAGGGGATGGTTTCCCCGGAGAGAAGCCATTTGCAATAATCCGCCCATGGCGCGCCCAGAAAGCTGTCGCGAACCAGCGGGTGAAAGACCCGTCGAGTTAAAGGCCAGGAAGACTCGTAGCTATCCTGAGTTGGGAGGCCGAGAGGTTCCCATAGGAGCCAGGTGACAAAT
>JAJVIP010000018.1 GCA_022072025.1 Elusimicrobiota bacterium | reverse complement strand
AAACTTACCAAGTGGCATTTCGCCTGAGGTCGTTGAAAAAGCTTGGGTTAAAAGATGACGAACTTTAAAATGCACATGCCAACAATGCAATGCAGCCGACGCTACGCGCGGCTGATCTTATTCCGTTGGACCGCTAACGGAGGACGAATTTGATGAGGTTGTTTGCGCTTGCGATACTCTGCTTGGCACCATACCTAGTGGCCTATAGCTTGGCCGCTAACCTGGAAATTCCTTCAAAGACCTCTCAGTTCGCAGCATGGTGGGGTGCGTCGATCCGCCAAAAACCCAAGGGTGGTATTAAGGTTCCTAATAAGCCCACGTTCAAAGAAAAGAAAGTTGTGCTTTCTGAGCTCAGTGAATCGGACCTGAAATTTCCAGTTCCGGCTTCGTTCAAGAGTAAATCGTGGGTAGCCTTGTCGCTTGCTCAATTGAAGGGAAGGGAAATCATTCTTCTGGTTCCCCGGGACTCAATCGATTGGGAAAAGAACGATCACGGATGTGGTGAGAACAAAGTGTGGATGAACGTGGCACCTGTCAATCAGTGGACCACCCTGGATATCAATCCTTACTGTGATCCTGGTTATGGGCCAGAGGAAGTTTTTTTCACTCTTTACTATCTGTCGGAAAATGAAATTCCCTTGGTTTCGATTGAGCATTCCACTCCTGCAGGAGCGGTTTTCCAGTTATTTTTCTATGACCCTAAAGAAACTCGATATAGGTTGCTCAGAGAGGAGGCGATCTGATCATGGGCGGTCCAACCAATCATTGCACCGGACGCGCCTCACTGGCAGGTTTGTGGTGTTTAAATATCAGGTGGACGTCGCGCCGGTGAATTCAATACGTTGGACGGTATATGAAGTTGGATGAAAACGAAAAGATTAAAACAACAACCATAGATTTCAAGCATCAAACCACCGAAGCGGGTTGGCGGGAACTTACTGATCGGTTCTATCTAACTATCACGCCAAAGTGGTTTCAGTGGATATCGTGGGTTTTCACACTTGGTGTACTCAAATACATCAACGACCGTACCCATCATTTGTTAGTTGGGATATTACTCGGGCTATCTCAATCATTTCTCTTTCTTTATTTTGTGGCCGTTTTCTATCACGTTGATTTCAAGGGTTTCTATCGGGTGAAATCAAAGCGGGCAACTGCAATTTTGTCGGCCCTACTCTCGTTCGGTTTAACAATGGTTTTTTCTTGGGCAGGTCGAGTACTTGCAGACATCGTTAAGGTTCGGTGATTTTTACCGTCCAACCAATCACCAGACTGTGGAAAAAGTCCAACTGAAATAAGCCGGTAGACGTCCTTCTGTAGGAAAAGTCGGGAATTCCCCGATAAACTGCGGCTAACTGACCGCCGCCACCAGTCTCGGAACTCCCAGAATCTTAATCGCCCGCTTCAAGTTGTAGGAAAAGACCGTCAAACTCATCTCACCTCGTACATTCGGCAAACCTCGCATGAGGAAATAGCCTTGATCCCACCAACGTTTCATAGTGCCATAGGGATGTTCGACAATTTCACGTCTCAATTTCATGATGTTGGGCCACTTTCTAACCCGCTCACGCATTCGATCGAGCCCATCTTCGTGAATCCAGCGTGTGATGCGTCTTTGATCACCGCGAGTACATTTGGATTTGAGAGGGCATTTCCCGCAGCCTGCTTTGGTGTAGTAGCGGGTGAGACGGCCTGCTTCGTTGGTGGTGAAACTGTAAGTCAGCGTTTGTCCGGCCGGACAGGTGTAAGAGTCTTTGTTCTTGTCGTAGGAGAAGGCATCTTTCGGAAATAGTCCCAACTTGCGGTTCGCCGAAGTATTCGGTTTGGCGGTGTAAACGAGAATGTTTTCATTTTCACACTCTTTGACTTGAGCCCCATCATAGTAGCCCATGTCGGCCACCACATTCAGCTTTTCGACACCCAATGTCTCCTTCGCCCGAATGGCCATGGTGGATAACTGCTGTTGATCAGTGACGTCATTGGTCACTTCGTGATCCACAATTAAATGATGTTTGGAATCCACCACTGTTTGAACGTTGTATCCCACCTCGCAGCCTTTCCCAAACACCATGGAACGGCTGTCAGGATCGGTAAGGGAGCGCTGCATTTGGCCTTTGTCTTCCATCTCCGCTTTGGTTTGTTCAAAGAATGCTTTGCGCGTGTTTAAGATCTCAATCATTTTCTTGAGATCCTCCGCGGTTAAATCCTTGGTGCCGCCGTACCTAAAGGTACTGCAAACAACGCTGTCTTGTTGATCTTGCTCGTCCATGTCTTTGAAATATTTCTCAATTCGGCTGTCCAGTTCTTGGATTTTCCGCTGGAGCACGCGAACGGTGAAGTTCCGATCACCGGAATTAACCGCGCGAAACTTGCTGCCGTCAATTGCCACCAGCTCGGATCCGTATAAGTTCAGTTCCTTACAGATCATCGTGAATTGCCGGCAGACTAGAACCAGAGCTTCCCGGTTGTCTTTCCTAAAGTTGGCGATGGTTTTGTAATCCGGGGTGAGTTTCTTTATCAGCCACATGAGTTCCAGGTTTCGCTGAGCTTCTCTCTCCAATTTTCGGCTGGAGCGGACCTTGTAGAGGTAACCATAGAGATAAAGCTTGAGCAGGTCAGCAGGGTGGTACGGCGGTCGGCCGGTGGATTGAACCATGGCGGACTTAAATCCGAACTCGATGAGATTTAACCTTTCAACAAAAGCTTCGAGGAAGCGGGTGGGGTTTTCGTCGGTAACGTAATCTTCAATGGCTTCAGGAAACAGAAGTATTTGATCTCGACTCAGTCCTTGAATGTGGTTCATGTTCACCTCATAATAGATAGGATGAATTTCAATTCACGAGCTATAAATCATTTTATTGAGGTTACGTCATGGGGTATTTACACAGTCTCCGGCTGCACGCGACGGCACCCCGCTGGTCGTATTTGCATCTCGGGTTCATGCTTCGGTGTGGGTGCCACGCGTGAGCCTAGTTCGTTAGATTTCCTAAATTGCAGAAGAGGTTTGATATTATCGTCGACGTATGAAAAGTAATCTTTACGCGGTCGCAAAAGAATATGTTGAGGTCATCGATCTGATGGAGAAAACCAGTGACCCAAAGAAGCTCCAGGTTCTGGAAGAAAGGCGGGGCGATTTACACTGGGCGTTTATAGATTTGCTTAAAAAGCAGGGAATAAAATTCAAAGATCGGGAACACGCCACTCGCATTGCGTATCGGATTGCAAACGGAGAATTATGACCTTAGTGGAAATCGCTAGAATTTATACGGATCTTGTAACCGCTGAGAACGGTATTCCAGATAGCGAGCACATCGCAAAAGACGAGATTAACTCGCTCAGGACCAAGTACCACCAAATGTTGATGGATAAAATGCGAGAGGAAGGGATTGAGTTTTCGGATCGGTTTGAAGCCATGCACATCGCATTTGATCTTGTAAAGAAGGATTCGTTATCACACGCGTAACTATTTGGAAATCTAACCAATCACCAGACTGTGGAAAAAGTCCAACTGAAATAAGCCGGTAGACGTCCTTCTGTAGGAAAAGTCGGGAATTCCCCGATAAACTGCGGCTAACTGACCGCCGCCACCAGTCTCGGAACTCCCAGAATCTTAATCGCCCGCTTCAAGTTGAGGACGGGGTCAAGTCTGAGTTTTGAGTCGAGTGTGGGCAATCCTATTTCTATATTTTTTCGGGACTCTTCCCTGTTGAACCTGGCAATAACTTAAAACTCAGACTTGACCCCGTGCACCATGACCAATTATCATTTTGTTGAAATATCAGAAAAATGAGAGCAAGGAACTATATATGCGTCTCTTGATTGCGCTGTATTCCAAAAAAATTAACTTCATAATTTTCATCATCGCCTTCAGCGTGAGTGTCGTTTGTCAGGCCGGAGGCCATGATCGTAAGAATCACTTTGGATTGGAGTTTTTGATTGGCAAACATCAGAATGCGGGCGCTGTTGACGATTTGGAAACGCACCGCAGCACTGTCGAGAGCGATCCCAGCACAGCTGACCATCAGTTCGGTGAAGAGAAAAATCTGTCTTTCGCGGCCGCTCTATTATATGAACGGTCCCTCTCACCGCGGAGCCGCTTGGGTTTAAGACTTGCGTGGGAGAGCATCGGCCTTGGAGATCTGATCGAAAGTTCTGTCGAAAGTGACGGGTTTTTTCAAGGCGGTGTTAAACGGGAATATTCTGTCAATGCCAGTCAGAGGGCATTGTCGGTTTATTATCGGCATATGTTTTTCGATAAATTTAAATTGAGTCCTTACTTGGGCGGGGGAATTGGCCACTTTCGCGCAACGGCAGACGTTGAAGAGAGCTCTTCTATTTTCTTAAACCATCAGGATCTATTTTCAGAAGAGTACGATCCAATTGAACGATGGGTCCCACACCTGATCACGGGTATCGATGCGCTTTTTCCAGGGCCCTATGACACAAGTGTTGGCTTTGGATTTTCTGCGGAGTACTTGTTTAACGCGCATTTTTCTGGTTTTAAAAACTCTACTGAAGAATTGGTCATGGATAACGGTCGGCTATCCTCTGTCACTACCGGCTCTGGTGGACGTTCCTTTGAGGCAGATTTTTCAGGTTTTTTACTCGGACTTGTTTTCAGGGTCCTGTATTAACGCGGTTCAACAGTTGGCTATCCCGATTCTTTAGACTCGTGTTCTTTGGTTCGTCTTCCCGGCCCATTTTTTAAGGATATGTGCGTCCATCAAACCTTCTGTCGGAACGACTGGGCCCCGGCTTATACACCTGCCAACCCTCACTCCACTTAAAAGCGAGGTCGGGGCGACGGCGACCTCGGGATGACATGAAACTGTGATTTTCTTCGACAAAAAAAAGAATTTGCAAAGTCATCATATAGGCGGGGTTGAAGTAACCCCTTGGTCGTTTGATGGAAAAATGAGAGACGACTTGTTCTCCGCAAGAATCCCCGTTACATTTAGTCGTGGATCAATTGCCCCCTTCAAAAACAACTCGCGCGGACAGGCGGTTTGGTGAGAGATATGGGGCAACCCACCTGTTGTCCTCTACCCAAAACACTGAGACATACAAAGGGATCGATAATAAAAACCAGACTCCCGTGATCATCAAAACCTATCCCGGGGAGACGTTCTCTCAGTCAGTTTTGGAAGAATGTGACCAAAGAATATCCAGGTGTGGGGAAATAAAAAGTTCACTTTTTACACCGTTTACAGACAGAGGGCTGTCAGAAAAACAAGTTTTCTTGGTGCGTCCTTTTGTGGAGGGACAACGTCTCGATGAGGTTCTACAGGGCGGTCCTTTAACGGTATTTTCGGCCATTACTTACGGACGATTGTTGTTGGAGGCGATTGAGCAATTGCATCAAATGGGGCTCCTCCATAATCAGATCAGTCCAAAGAATGTTTATATTCAAAATAATAAAGCGTTGAATTTGATTGATGCAGGAATGCCCGTGTTGTTGAAAGAGGATCAACCTGTTCCCTCAAGCATGTTGGCGGATGCCCACTTTATTTCACCCGAGCAAGCGGGTTTAATTCAAAATAACCTCAGGCCCAGTTCGGACCTCTATTCTTGGGGGGTCTTATTTTTTAATTGTCTCACAGGGTCCTTGCCCTTTCGTTCATCCAATATCAGCGATCTACTTCGCTCTCATTTAACAAGCAAGCCACCGGATTTGTCAGATATCAATTGTGAATTGCCAGCGAGCCTGAACAAAATTATTCAGAAATGTTTAAAGAAAGATCCTCTTGACCGCTATCAAACCGCCCATGCCATTCAGGAAGACTTGAAAATGGTTGAGGAACATATTGAAAAACATATTTCAGATTCTCAATTTGTTCCGGGACTCTATGATATTCGCCCAACACTCGCGGATCCGGCGTTGATCAGTCGTGGAGAAGACGTGTTTCGTTTGAAGGATTTATTAAAGGGGCTTCGGCAGGGAAAAGACGGTTTGGTTTTCATAGAAGCCGAATCGGGCTTGGGAAAATCAACTCTGGTGCAGGAAGTCAAACAACAAGCCGATAGATTGGGAATTCGAACCTTGTTGGGCGAAGCTTCCACCCAAGAGGCCAAGGCGCCTTTTCAAGATTTAACCAACTTGTTCAAAAACCTGATTCAAGAGATGAAAACAGACACAAGTCTTCGCGATCGTGTTCAATCTGAGTTTGAAAAAGACCGGGAGACCCTCTGTTCCGCCTTGCCCGAGTTTTATTGGATTTTTAAGGATGAATCGGATATCCCTTCGGGGCCCGATCACTTCCGGGAAGCGCGAATTTTGCGGGCGATTTGCCGTCTCTTCAACACGTTGGCGAGTGAAAAAAAACCTTTGCTTGTTGTGGTGGACGACGGCCAATGGGCCGACGAAATGATGTTTAAGCTCATTCCTGAATGGGTCCGATACAAAGAAACACTGACTGAAACCAACCCGTACGTTCTGTTTCTTATTGCATTTCGCTCAGAAGAGGTTCCCGCCGGTCACTTAATCAGGATGTTACAGCCCACAAGCCATCTCGTCCTTAAACCGTTTAATTCATTGGAGGTTCGGAATATGGCCGGTAGCATGGCCGGAGTCCTTCCCGCGGAGGCCTTAACGATGATTGAGCAATTATCGCAAGGTGTTCCGTTTATGGTGAGTGATACCTTAAGAGGGCTCGTGGAGTGTAAGGCTCTTGTGGCTTCGGAGAATGGTTGGAGAGTCGATGTAAAGGCCATGTCGGAAATTAAAAGCTCTCGGAAGGCCACGAGCCTTTTTTCCAGGCGGATCGATATGCTTCCCCCTGATCCCCGTCGTTTGCTGAATGTGGGAGCTGTTATTGGAAAGAGATTTGACGCGCGCAAAGCGGCCTTGTTGGCGAACCTTCCCTTGGACCGTTTATCAACCTGTGTGGAAGAAGCTGAAAAGCGGCAATTTGTTTTGGTTGAGCGAGAACAGATGATTTGTTTGTTTATTCACGACAAAATCCGCGAGACGCTGTTGGAAAAACTCGATAGGGAGGAAAAAAAGCGAATTCATCGGGCCTTTGCGCAAGGTTCGGAAAATTCAACTGGAGAGAAGAATTTTGAATTGGCCTATCACTACGACGCCGCCGGATTGTCTGATAAAGCTTTTCCCTATGCTTTTGAAGCGGCTCAAACGGCCATGCGTCGTCACGCCCTCGAGTCGGCGGAGCAGCAATTTAGGATATGTCAACGTGGTGTTGATCCAAACGATCAATCCACCCAATTCGGGATTCTGAAAGGATTGGGTTACGTGCTCATCCTACAGGGCAAATATGATGAAGCCCTTGTTGACCTCAAAGAAGCCATGGCGGTCGCCACCAGTGACCAAGATCGGGCTGATATTCAATCCAAAATTGGTGAAGTTCTATTTAAAAAAGGAGACGTCCAAGCCGCCATCCTTGAAACAGAGAAGGCCTCTCGTGTTCTCCATATCAATATCCCAACCACCCTTGTGGGGTTCATAGGCCATTTCATTTTTCAATTGGCCACTCAAGCGTTACACGTGGTTTTTCCAAAGTTATTTGTTGGCCGTAAAAAGTCAACCGAAACCGGAACAGATTTGATGAAGGTTAAATTGTTTGGCCGATTGACCTATTGTTATTGGTTCGGAAATGGCGTGATCCCCTGTTTGTGGGCGCATTTCAGTGGTTTGAATTTGGCGGAACGATACGCCCCCACGCCGGAATTGGGACAGGTTTATTCTGAAAGAGTCGCGATCATGGCTTTGATGGGTCTCTATTGGAATAGGTTCTCAAAAACAGCCGACGATTTTGCGGCGCGGTCCTTGGCCATACGCGAAATGTTCAATGACACGTGGGGACGAGCGCAAACCCTCTCATTTTTTTGTGTGAATTTATATTTTACAGCGCGGTATGAAGACGCCATTGTGTGGGGCCGCGAGGCCGTGAAACTACTGGAACAAACAGGCGATTATTGGGAAATGAATATTGCCCGCTATCAAGTGGCCGCTTCTTTGATGCGGTTGGGACGATTTGAAGAGGCCGTCCATGAGGCGTGGATTATTCACCGAACCGGATTGAATATTGGGGATATTATGGCCTCCGGAATCAGTTTGGACATATTGGTTCGAGCGACTCAAGGACATATTTCAGCAGACATTGTCCGACGCGAAGTGAGCCGCCGAAGGCAGGACATCCAACCTCAAGTCCAAGTGATGATGGCGGAGGGCATGAGAAGTTTTTATGCGGGCGAATACAAGGCGAGTTCCCGGGTATTTAAGGATGCTTTGATTAAGCTGAAGAAAAATGCCTTTTGGAATGGCTATGTGTCTGCGGCGCTACCTTGGTATATGTCCTCCTTACGTCTGGACATGGAACAACAAAAGAACACCGAACTCAAAGAACTCCAACTAAGAAAATTGAAAAACGTGGGCCGTTGGGCCCGGTTGATGGTTCATTTTACGGTGGTTGACAAACCGCATCTTTATCGGGAATTGGGCCTCTTGAGCGTCCATTTAAACGAAGAGGCAAAGGCCAAACATTATTTTTCGGAAAGCCTTCAGTATGCCAATGAACAAAAAGCTCAGTACGAGCAAGTGCTCAGCCATATTGAACACGGGACCGCGGGGTTACGGTTCGGTTGGCGTCATGCCCAAATGGAATTGGACGCGGCAAAAAAGAAAAAATTGGTTCTCAAAAAATCCATAGGCCCCATATCAAGCGATAAAATATCCACCAATATTGACAAAGAAATAACCCTGTCACTGATTGATCGTTTTGACAATATAGTCGAACATGGCCGGAATATTGCCAAAGCTCTTTCTGTGGAAATGGTGTTTCAGGCTTTTTCCCACGCGGCTTCCAGTCTGCTGCGGTCTCAAGAATGTTTTTTATTCATGAAAAATGAGAACGGGGAACTTGAACCGTTTGACCCAACGCAATCAATTGAGGCTCCACTCATGGAATGGGCAAAATTGACCATGCAGTGCAATCAAACGCTGATCCTGTCCACGCCCGATGGCGCGTTCCCGCCTCCAGCAAATGAAAAGATAAAAATAATTGATCTGGCCATTCCTGGCGTTCGTTCCGCTCTCGGGGCGGCTTTTCAGGTCAGAGGACGCCCGGTGGGTTGTTTCGTGGTGACTCATCGGGAAATTTCCAATCTTTTTGGACCAGAAGAAATCAGGCTTTCAGATTATTTGCTCACCTTGGTGGGGGCCGCGCTTGAAAACGCTGAAGGGTTCGCACAACTTCAGAATATGAATCAGATGCTAGAGGCCCGTGTTGAAGAGCGAACCCGAGAATTAAAAACAGTGAACGCCCATTTGGAACAATTGACCTATATTGATCCATTGACCAAACTTCTCAACCGGCGTGGGCTGGAAAATATCATGCTGCATGAAATGCAAACCTCGACACGAAAAACGCTTGATATTCTTGTTCTGCTGATAGATTTGGATAATTTTAAAGGCATCAATGATAATTTGGGATATGCCACCGGTGATATCGCTCTCAAAGAAACAGGCCGTCGAATTCAAGAGAGTTCTCGTGAAGGAGATTTTGCCGCTCGCATAGGCGGGGATGAGTTCATTATTTTGCTGAAAGAAACCCGGGTGGCGGAAGGATTAAGAATCGCTGAACGCTTGTGCGCCAACATCCAAAAAACGGTTGTGTCGGGACCCGCGGGGTCTTTTTCCTTGTCGGCCAGTTTGGGTTTGGTTCGGTCCACAACTTCCTCTCCCCGCTTGGACGATTTGTTGGCTCAAGCGCATATCGCTTTGCATCGCAGCAAACTCAATGGCAAGGCACAGGTGACTTTTGGGGAATGGGACAAGGCCTCCGATGGCGCTCAAAAGGAAAACAAGTTTTATGCGCTTGAGCAGTTCCGTCAGGGGAAAAATTTATATTGCGTGCAAATGCCGATCATTCAACTTCCCATAGGAAAGGCCATCGGCTATGAAATGTTGATCCGCTCCACGATGCCTGGCCATGAGATGCCCGATGAAATTTTCGGATTGTGCCGGGAGTCTGATGTCCTCGTGACCATTGATTACGAATGTTTTAAGGCTTGCGCGCAAGAAGCCCTGAAAGTGGGAGAGGGGCAATGTAGTTTTATGAATGTGTTCCCTTCGACGGTTGTTCAGCTGCCGCCAGAAAAATTCCTTGAACCTTTCCATGGATCAATTACTCCTGGATCCATTTGCCTTGAAATCAGCGAGCAGCAAATTATCGGGGATTCTTCTCGTTTATCAGAGGCCGCGGAGAAACTCAAAAAATTGGGGTTCCTCATCGCCATGGATGACGTGGGCTTTGGTCGAAGTAATTTGGAGACGTTTATAGCGCTCGAGCCGGACGTGATCAAAATAGATAAGCGATTTGTTCAAGGGATCCATCATGACAAGAATCTCCAAATGTTCATGAAGAGAATGTTGAATGTCATTAGAAACACGCCTGCCCGAATCATCGCTGAAGGCATCGAAACAACGGATGAATTAAAAGTCCTGGAATCGATGGGAATTACCTTGGGTCAGGGATATTTGTGGGGCAAACCGCAGAATCTGATTCAAAGCTCCATTCGCCCCAAAGCCGCCTAAACTTAAAGCAAAAGAATGGTCTATTCCAATACTTCCTCAACTTCGCTCCCCTGGTCTTTGGTGTGGTCATAGGGGCAAAACTCCGCGGGGATGGTGCCTTCTTTGAATGCTTCGAGAATGACTTTGGGGCAAGAGGGCAAGGCCAGGTAGCCGGTCTCAGAATCAATTTTGCAAAACTCAATTTTGGGGGGGATGGGGAAATCTCGCACCGGCATGGACTTGAGAGCCTCGCGCATAAAATCGGTCCACAATGGGACGGCGATGTTCGAGGCGCTGAGGCCTTTTTTCAAGGGACGGAAATCATCATAACCGATCCAAACTCCACAGACGAGATCGGGCGAGAAACCGACGAATAACAGGTCACGTTGATCTTGCGTGGTTCCGGTTTTTCCCGCCAAAGGACGCCCCAACCTTTTCGCGTACCAGCCGGTTCCTCTTTCCACCACTCCTTTCATAATGTTGACCGTTAAAAACACGGTTTGAGGATTGAGGCGGGACGTTATTTTGGGCGCCGCTTCTTGGAGCACCCGGCCCCGCCGATCAGACACCTTTTCGACAAAATAGGGTTCGGCATGCAGTCCGCCCGTGGCGAAACTTCCATAGGCGCTCGTGAGCTCCAGTAAATTCACAACAGATGTTCCAAGACCCAATGACAAAACCGGAGCGAGATAACTGTTGATGCCCGCCGCTCTGGCCAGGCGGACCACCAAGCGCGGGCCGACGCTATCAACCAACCGAATGGAAACCAAGTTCCGGGATTTCTGAAGCGCTTTTCGCAAGGTTAAAGGGCCCAGATATTTCCCATCAAAATTTTGCGGTCGCCAATAACGTTTGAGCAATGTTTCCCGTTCTTCTTTATCCAGCGCGTCGAGCTCTTCCTGGGTCATTTGTAAATTGTCCAAAACCGCGATTTGTGTTTGAGCGTAGGTGGTCGCTTCAACGAGCAGCGTGGGGTCAGACTCCACGTCCACAAACACCATTGGGTAATCGTCCACCACGCTGGCAGCCGTATAATTTCCTTCCAATGCCGCGGCGTACACGAATGGTTTGAAGGAAGAACCCGGTTGGCGTTTGGCCTGCATGGCCCGATTGAATTGAGACTGTTGAAAATTTCGGCCGCCAATGAGGGCTCGGATGGCCCCCGTGTGGACGTCAATGGCCACAAGCGCCGCTTGAATGTGAGGAGGCGTGGTGGAAATGGTGATTTGCTCAGTTGATCCTTTTTTCAGGTCGCGAACATATTCCACCAAGGTGGCGGTGGCGTATTTTGCGTCGTAGGTGGAGCAATGTTTTTCGAGTACCGTTTCAGCGATTTTCTGCAATTTCACATCCAACGTGGTTTGGATGGTCAGCCCTCCTTGCTCCAATGTTTCGGTTCCATAAACGGGCTCCAATGTTTTGCGAACTTCTTCCAATAAATAAGGGGCCTCCCTCATTCGCGACGAAGCCATCGTCTCAATAATGGGGGTGGCATTCGCCTGCTTTTCTTCGGATTCAGAAATAAATTGTAATTCCCGCATGCGTCTTAGAACCGTGGCGCGCCGGTCTTGGGCGATTTGGATGTTGTTGGCTGGCGAATAACGGTTTGGGGACCGGATGAGCCCCGCCAAGAGCGCGCACTCAGCCAGGTTTAATTCAGGCGTGTGTTTGTCGAAGTAGAGCCGCGCGGCCGCTTCGACGCCGTAGGCGCCTCCGCCAAAATATATTTGATTGAGATAAAGCTGCAAAATTTCATCTTTTGAATAACGGTGTTCGATTTGGAGCGTCAACAACATTTCTTTGAATTTCCGGCCCAGGGTTTTTTGTCGCGTGAGAAAAATGGTTTTGGCCAATTGTTGGGTGAGGGTGGAACCCCCTTGGACCACTTTGCCCGCCAAAAGATTGGCGGCGGAGGCGCGCAGGATGGCCCGAAGATTGATGCCCCAGTGTTGATAAAACTGGGTGTCTTCGATCGCCATAACAGCGGTTCGGAGGTCCACTGGAATCTGAGTTAAAGGGACCGTGGTGCGCCTTTCGGTAAAGAATTCTCCCACTGGTTGGCCATAGGTGTCGACAATTTGCGTCACCAGTGGCGGGACATAATCCCCCAAGGCTTCCACGGAAGGAAGGTCTTTGATGGATTTGTGGAGAAACGCCAGGCTTAAAACCGCCCAGCCCACCACAAAGAGAAGGAGGGCCATGCCCATCCAAGTTTTTAAGAGGGATTTATTCAAGGGTATATGCAATTGGTACGATCATGGAGATGCCCGACATTTTACATGAACAAAGACGATTGATAATGACTATTGCCAGATGGACAGGCCTCAGCCTCCTTGTGGGGGTGTTGTCTGGCGGAGCCTCCGGCCTCTTTTTATTTTTGTTGGACCAGGTCACCCAGATCCGTCAAATATATCCATGGATCATGGCGGGACTTCCGTTGGCGGGTTTTGGAGTGGGCTGGATTTACCATCGATTGGGTCAAGATGTCGAACCTGGCAACAACCTGCTCCTTGATGAAATTCATGATCCGAAAAAAGTGGTTCCCTTGCGCATGGCGCCCATGATCCTTGTTGGAACCTTGATCTGCCATCTCTTTGGCGCGTCAGTGGGACGAGAGGGAACAGCGGTTCAAATGGGAGGTTCGCTGGCCGACCAACTGACCCATTATTTTCGATTGACTTCCACCGATCGACGCATTTTGCTCATGGCCGGCATCAGCGCCGGATTTTCTTCGGTTTTCGGAACCCCCTTGGCCGGAGCGGTTTTCGGTCTCGAGGTTCTCGCGGTGGGCCGAATGAGTTATGACGCTATTTTCCCTTGTTTTTTCTCTGCCTTGGTGGCAAACAGGATCGCTCTTCTCTTTCCCATTCGTCATATGCCTATCACGATTTCATTTGTGCCTCCGATTGGTTGGGCGAGCTTGGCCAGCGCCGCGGCCACAGGAATTGTTTGTGGCCTGATTGGCCGGATGTTTGCTCAGGCTTCTCATAATGTGGCCGATTTTTTTAAAAAAAGAATTTCTTACGCTCCGGCCCGTCCATTTTGGGGAGGATTGATTATTGTGGTGGCGATGTTTGTATTTGGAACCCGGTATGCGGGGTTGGGCATCGAAATTATTGAAGATGCTTTCTCTTCTCAAATTCGTCCTTGGGATTTTTTAGGAAAATTTATTTTTACCGTCGTCGCTTTGGGTTCGGGTTTGAAGGGGGGAGAGGTGACTCCGCTGTTTTTTATCGGAGCCACGTTGGGTCATTCGTTAAGCGCCGTCTTGCCTCTTTCGGCATCGGTGCTGGCGGGGTTGGGCTTTGTGGGCATTTTTTCCGGGGCGGCCAATGTTCCCTTGACCTCGCTGTTGATCGCCATCGAACTTTTTGGAACAGAAATGGGCGTGTTGGCCTCCGTCACCTGTGTTCTCAGTTATCTTTTTTCAGGACAGACTGGAATTTACCGATCTCAGCGTTCAGGTGAAAAACACCACAGCGCAACTTCTCGTATATGATCCAAATCATATTTCTCTGGCTTTGATTCTCCTATCTTCCCCCCGCTTAAAAATTCCCTAGGAGAAATTCTTTCTGAACCGTTGGTTTCCTCAAAGTATTTCAAAAACAGCTGATGCCATGGATCAACTATTTTGGTTTTCGGCCAGTTGGACAGGGGCCACATGCCTCGTTGTCTTAGCTATATTAGGTTCCTTTATTATCCTCTATCGACATCGACAGGGCCGCGCGGCTTTTTATACCCATGGGAACAACAAGACGGCCTTGACGCTCACTCTATCTTTAGCGGCGCTGGTCTTTGTGGCGTTGGACCTCAACTTTGCGTACCACGATCACAAGGTGTGGGTAAGTCTTTTTGGACAGCCCCCGCGATCGGAGGATTCGATACGGATCCAAGTGAGACCCGAACAATATGCTTGGAACTTCTGTTATGCCGGAACCGATGGGGTGTTTGGAACCCTTGATGACATCCTTACTATTAACGAGATGCATGTTCCCGTTGGGAAACCGGTGATTGTTCAGATGACTTCAAAAGATGTCATCCACAGTTTTTTCCTGCCCAATTTACGGATCAAACAAGATGTCGTTCCAGGAATGCGAACCTCGCTGTATTTCCTTCCTGAACAAATGGGCCGTTTCAACATTGCTTGCGCCGAGCATTGCGGGTTGGGGCACTATCGCATGAAAGGCCAGTTTATTGTTGAAACCGAAGAAGAATTTCAGGCCTGGTTGACCCAACTGGCTCAAGAGCCCAGTGCCTCCTCCTGGGGTTGGGATTGGACCCAAAGGAGCGCCAAAATATGACAGCCTCGTCACCCTCTTTTTTACGGCGGTGGATCTTCTCCATCGATCACAAGGTCATTGCGCTTCAATACCTGATCAGCGGTCTCTTCTTTTTGGGGTTTGGCGGAATCATGGCCCTTATTATTCGTTGGCAAGTGGCTCATCCTTGGCAGCCGGTTCCTTTGCTGGGTCAATTTATTTTTCGAGAAGCGGGGGGCGCCGTAACCCCAGAGGTTTATCCCATGTTGTTCACCATGCACGGTACCATCATGGTCTTTTTTGCGGTGACGCCGATTCTTTTGGGGACCTTTGGAAATTATTTGATACCCCTTGAAGTGGGCTCTCGTGATATGGCGTTTCCCCATGTGAACATGCTGTCGTTTTGGTTTTTGTTTACCGGAAGTTTGTTGGTTCTACTTTCATTTTTTGTTCCGGGAGGCGCAGCCGGATCTGGCTGGACCGTGTACGCCCCTCTTTCCTCCAGTACCACGGTTTCACCGGGATGGGGTCAAGATCTGTTTATTTTGGGACTCGCTTTGGATGCTGTCTCGATCATGATGGGAGGCATCAATTACATCACCACCATCTTTCAGCTTCGCGCACCAGGAATGAATTTGCGGCGGTTGCCGCTCACATTGTGGGGTTTGTTTTATAGTTCGGTGTTAAACACCCTTTGGTTGCCGTTGGTGGCGGCGGCCCTGTTTATGGTTCTTGCGGATCGTCGCCTGGGGACGGCCTTTTTTACGGCGGGCCCGTTGGCACCCCGAGCCGGCGGACAGGTCCTTCTTTATCAACATTTGTTTTGGGGGTTTGGTCATCCCGAGGTATACATTTTGATTTTGCCTGTATGGGGCATGGTGGCTGATTTCCTCTCGATCTTTTCCCGGAAACCCGCCTTTGGCTACACAGCCACCGTGATTTCCATGTGTGTTGTCACCGCCTTGAGCGGAATAGTCTGGGGCCACCACATGTTTACGGCCGGCATGAACCCGTTGGTAGGAAAAGGCTTTATGGTGCTCACCATTCTGGTCAGTGTTCCCACCGCTGTTTTTTTCCTGAATTGGCTGGCCACACTTTGGCGGGGTTCCTTGCGGTTTCCAACGCCGATGCTGTTCACATTGGGCGTGGTCTTCGTGTTCTCCATTGGCGGATTGACGGGACTTTTCAACGCCATGCAGGCGTTTGACGTGTATATCCACGACACGTACTTCGTGGTCGGTCATTTCCATTTCACTTTAGCGGCCAGCGTTCTCTTGGGCGTGTTTGGTTTTATTTACTTTTGGTTTCCCAAAATGTTCGGGGTTCGGCTGAATGAAGGGTTGGGGAAACTCCATTTCTGGATCACGTTTTTGAGTCTGAATGTTCTATTCACTGTCATGATGATAACCGGCTTGTATGGGCATATGCGCCGGATTGCTGATCCTTCGGCTTATGAATTCTTGGCTCCCATACAACATTGGCAGCCTGTTCTTTTTTGGTCGGCTTCCATCATGGTAGCCGCCCAATTCATTTTTCTTGTGAATTTGGTGATCACATTTTTACGCAAAGAAAAATCAGAGCCCAATCCCTGGCAGTCGACCACATTGGCTTGGACCACCTCCTCTCCTCCGCCGGTTCATAATTTTGATGTGACACCCACGGTGTATTGCGGTCCCCATGAATTTTCTGTCCCCGGCGTGGAGGGGCAAGATTGGATCATGCAAAATGATCCGCGCGGCGCAACATTCGGGAAAAGTTAAGGAGATAGGATGAGTCATTTGGCGGTTCTTGATAAATCAGCCCCACCGGCGATTCCAGATATGTCGCCGGGCAAATGCGGCATGTGGATCTTTTTGGTCTCTGAAATCATGTTTTTTACCGGTCTTATTGGCAGTTATATTGTGCTTCGCTTGGGAAGCGGCAGCTGGCCCAACCCTTGGGCGGTTCTCAACATCCCTCTTCTGACGATTAACACCACAGTTCTTCTTACCTCTAGTTTGACCATGGTTCTCGCGGTTTCGGCCATTGAGCAAAATGATTCAAAGGGAGCGGCGCGACAACTTTTATTCACCGCTCTTCTGGGAATGTTGTTTCTTGTGATCAAGGTGTTCGATTATCTTCACATGATTCATCAGGGGTTCACTATCTCATCAGATCTTTTCGGGTCTTGTTATTACTTGTTGACGGGATTTCATGGCCTTCATGTTTTATCCGGAGTTATTCTGATGGTTTATTTGTGGAAAAAAACCAAAGCCGATTCTTTTTCATCTGAAAATTATGTCCGTATTGAAAGTTCAGGGCTCTATTGGCATTTCATTGATGTGGTGTGGGTCATCCTCTTCGCCTTTTTGTGTTTACTATGAAATGGAATCGTGGGATCTTGTTTTTATACGAAGAAATGTTTGAAGGTCGCCGTCGCCCCGGCCTAGCCTTTAAGTGGAGTGATTGTTGGCAAGTGCATAAGCCGGGGCCCAGTCGTTCCGGCAGAAACTGTGATGGGATCACCTCCCTCTCCGGAGAGGCTGGGTCCCGGCTTATGCTCTCCTCGGCGCACACATCTTTTAAAAAATGGGCCGGGACGACGGCCATGCTTGATCCCTTGTTGGGTTGTGGCGGAGCTGCGCTATGAACAATAGGGTTCCCGTCCTTCCCAAAAAAACCGCCACACTCATCTACATTTGGTTGGTGGGTTTAACATTGGCGGAAGTGGCCATTGCCTTTGTGAACATGCCGAAATTGGCCGGAACGATTTTATTGGGCGGGACCACGTTGGCCAAGACGCTCATGATTGGTCTCTATTTCATGCATTTAAAACACGACCGTCCCGTGGCTTGGTTGTTGCCGGTCGTGCCCGTGTTGCTGGCCATTCTCTTCACGGCGGTTTTGTTTCCGGACATGGTGTATCACCTGCCTCTTAGCTTCCAATGAAGAAAATATGCCAGTTGAAAACGCTATTCCTTTCCAGCTTGGTTTGGTTTTTTTCCTCGCCTCTTTGGGCGGGTTTGTGCTCCTTGTGCCGCGAGACTCTCCGGCAAGGGGGAGGCCAGAAACTGATCAACGGGTTCTATTGGAGTGTGGTTGTCATTGGAATTATCCCTCTGATCGTGATCGCCATCGGGATCAAATATCTGAAACGTTCTTACCGCTGATCTTTAGATCAAACCCCTTTCTAGAAAACTGAAGTGTCCTCTTTGGCCCACAATAATATGGTCGAGAACGCGTAGGCTCAACAGCAGTGCGGCTTCCTTCAAAGAATGTGTGAGGCGTTTGTCTTCTTCGGACGGATCGGTATAACCACTGGGATGGTTGTGAACAACAATAAGTCCTGCCGCATGATGCGCCAAGGCTTTCTCAACAATTCTCCGGGGATAAACGGCGACCTGGTCCACCGTTCCTTCATTGATTATTTCATGGGCCAAAATTTCATTTTGGATATTGAGGAAAATAACCATAAAGGCTTCATGCGGAAGGCCTGCCAATTTCATACGCGCAAAACTCACCACTCTTTCAGGAGAGCTCAGCAGATCTCTATTTTCCATTCGCCTCGCCAAATAGAGGCCGCAGATTTCTTTCACCAACTTGATGAGTGTTGCTGAATGGGCCCCCATTTCCGGGACCGCTTCAATATCCGCCGTGGAAGCGTCCAAAACTTCGTTCAAACTTTTAAATTGGAACAGCAGGTTTTTGGCGATGGGTTTGACGTCTTTGCGCGGGATCGCGTAGGTTAAAAGAAGTTCGAGGACCTCATAATCGTGCATCCCGGCGCCATAGGCCTGGCGGAACCGTTCCTTGAGTCGATCCCGATGGCCAGAATGTGAATTCGAAATATTTTCTTGCATGCAAATCACCTCATTGGAGGGGGGGATTTTTGGGGGAGATCTTCTGGAGGGCGATCGATGGTATCAAATCATCGACGATCGTCGCCGGTGCGTTCCGTGTGATGGAAAAAATCGTCATTTTGGCCACTGCTTGCCTTTAAAATAATCATCAAAAAAATTGACAAACAACATTATTCAAAGGAAAATTCAACCCGTTTTTAAGTAAGCACCCGCTCTCTTCTCTTTACCATGCTTCCCCATTATGTTGGAGGTGTGTCGCCAATGGAAAAAACAGTGTCCCTTAAGCAAAGGGAATTTTCTCCCACCGATCCTAGAGAGACCCGCAGAAAATATGAATCATTGGTTAGCAAGGCACCCGTTGGGTTCCTCAGCCTGGACGAAAATGGCGTTATCCACGACATAAACTACATGGGAGCCAACTTTCTTGGCGCCCAACCGCATGATCTTATCGGGCAATCCTTTCTGGAGCATGTTCATCGTGACGATCAACAGGTCATCCTCGCCCATCTAGAAGGAGCAGGAGTCGGCCCCATGAAAACAGAATCAGAGATTCGCCTCGTGGGCAGGAAAAATTTTCTTCAGCAAGTTTCTTTATTAAGTTACTGGCGCTATGATTCTCATCAGAAAAGAGATCTTTGTGAGATCACCTTAATCAATATCACCCACAGGAAAAATATTGAATTGGAACTTAAAACCACTCAATTGTTCCTTGATTCCATTGTTGAAAACATTCCTGACATGATCTTTGTCAAGGA
Source organism: Elusimicrobiota bacterium (assembly GCA_022072025.1). NCBI lineage: Bacteria > Pseudomonadati > Elusimicrobiota > Elusimicrobiota bacterium. The sequence goes on along the minus strand of JAJVIP010000018.1, from coordinate 46,259 downwards.
AGCTCAAGATCTAAAGTTCATTCGTTTTAATAAAGCGGGGGAAGTCTTGTTGGGGTTGTCGAGACACAATCTCGTTGGAAAAAGCGATTACGATTTTTTCCCAAAACGAGAGGCTGATTATTTCACGTCCCGAGACCGACAAGTCCTTCAGAGCCATGATGTCATGGATATTCCGCAAGAACCCATCCACACCAAATCGAGAGGAATTCGAATCCTTCACACCAAAAAAGTTTCTATTCGAGATGAAAAAGGAGAGCCCCGCTTTCTTCTTGGGATTTCTGAAGATATCACGGAAAAAAGGCAATTGGAGGAGGATGTTATTCGGGCCACAGACAATGAACGTCGCCGCATAGGCGAGGAGCTGCATGACAACCTTGGCCAAAAACTTCTCTCTGCTGGAATGCTTTTGAGCCTTCTTAAAGACAATCTGGTCTCTAAAAATGGTGTGAAGATTGGTGAATTGGAGCGGATCTCGGGAATTATCAAAGAGGCCATGACGGTTGTCCGAAATCTGGCTCGCGGCCTCTATGCCGCTGAATTAGATGAAAATGACCTTGAATCAGCAATCAAAGAGCTGGTTCACACCGTAGAAATCTCCACTCGAATTCAATGTTCTTTTCATTGGAAATATCCGAATTCCTCCCTTTCTGGTCCGGTGGCATTGACGATTCTGCGCGTGACCCAAGAAGCGATTAACAATGCGGTTAAGCACAGCAATGCCAATAAAATTCATGTCTCAGTTTTTAGAGAAAACAACAGCGTCCATCTATTGGTGGATGACGATGGAAGCGGCTTACCGGATAATCCTGAAATAGCAAGAGGGATGGGCCTGCGGATTATGAAGTATCGAGTGCTCACCGCGGGGGGATATTTTGATGTCGGGAAAAACGAACAAGGAGGTACACGGGTGCGCTGTTCCTTCCCCGTGCTCACCAGTTAACGCATGACGACAACCTCTCCCCTCTCTTCCGCCCATACCCGAAAATGGCGGGTTATATTGGTGGACGACCATTCTGTGGTCAGGGAAGGATTTAAGCGAAAAATAGATGAATCCCGTGAATTTTCCGTTTGCGGTGAGGCCGGAGATGGGGTGCAAGCATTGGGACTTTTGGCGAAATTAAAACCGGACATCGCGATCATTGATCTCAACCTCAAAGGAATGAATGGAATTGAGTTGATAAAAAATATCAGAAAACGTCATGCCAAACTCAAAATTCTCGTGGTATCGATGTTTGATGAATCGGTTTACGCGGAACGGGCCTTGCGGGCGGGAGCCAATGGCTATGTCATGAAGGAAGAATCGATTGACCTGACAATGACCGCCCTCAAGCGGATTATGGACGGGAAGATTCACCTGAGCGAAAAGTTTTCCGAGGCTTTGTTAACTCATGCCATTCAAGGAAAGAAATCTCCATTTCTCCACCCGATCGATAAATTAAGTGATCGTGAGTTGGAGGTGTTCCGCCTTTTCGGACAGGGTCACAAGATCAGCGGGATTGCGCGGGAATTAAACTTGAGCATAAAAACTGTTGAATCCTACCGGGCTCAAATAAAAGAAAAACTGAATCTAAAATCAGCCGCCGAGCTGGACCAACATGCCATTGAATGGTCCAGAAATGAGTATTTGACCTAAGCCCCATCCTTCCCCCGGGTATTTTCCTGGGTCCTCCATCCCCCAAACGCATGGGGCAATAAACCATGGTTTGCATGATTACCACGACTTCCGAATTTCAATAAATTTGTTTTTTCAAATTCAAATCGGGAGGCGAAATATATGGGAAATGTCAATTACGCTAGAACCTCCGATGAACAAGAAAAACTACGTCTCTTTATTGTTGATGACAACCCCGTAGTCCGAGAAGTTATGACCAAGACCTTGAACCAAGAAAAAGATTTTTTGGTTGTTGAGAGTGTGGGTAGCGGACGAGAGGCCTGGCGGCGCGTATTTGTGAGCAAACCTGACATGGTGATCATTGACCTGAATCTGCCCGATGTTAAAGGAATCGACTTGATCCGTGATATCAAAGCCCGAGAGGTCAGGCTCCCCATTATTGCCTTCTCCTTCCATGAGGATGAGGCTTACGCTGAGAAAGTCCTTTGGGCGGGGGCGCAAGGTTACGTGATGAAAGAAAACTCCATTAGAGAAATTGCCAATGCCATTCGAGCGGTGGCGAGGGGAGAAACCTATTTGAGTCGCAACATGCTCAATCGATTCCAAATGAATCATCCGGGAGGACTGCGCCATGTTCAATACAAAACAACCTAACCAACGAGCGGGAATCAACCCTCACTCGAATAACATCATTGACGGATTGGAGGGACTGAATGGGACCTGCATACATTTGTTGGCCAATCTAATCGCGGGCTCTGATTTTCTCAGGGAAGAGGCGCAGGAAGTGGAAGAAGCAGAGGACCTCAAATCCGCAGTGCTCAGTCTATAAACAGATCAAACGTGGATCGAGAGTTACAGCAACTCTCTAACTTTCTCTGGCGGTCGGGCGATGACGGCATGAGAATCCTTCACCACAATCGGTCGCTGAAGCAGTACGGGGTGCTCTGAGATCGCGCGCAACAAATCTTCGCGCGATTTTTCTCCCTGGTCCAATTTTAATTCCCCATACACGGGTTCTTTGGTGCGGACAATGTCGATGGGAGCCGTGCGCAATTTGCGCAGTAGCATGTTCAAATCTTTAATGGAGGGTGGGTTTTTTAAATACTCGATCACCCGCGGCTTGATATTGTTTTCTTTTAGGATCATGAGCGCGGTCCGGCAGGATCCACATTTGGGATTGTAATAGATGCTCCAATCGTTCATGGGAGTGAGATTACCACACCGCCAAGCCCCTTGATCAATTGCGGATGAGGAAAACATCTTTGTCCTTACAGGTCTGTTAGCTGACGGTCTCCGCGCTGTAGCGGGCGATGAGGCCTGTGCGCACCGCATGGCGGTAGGTACGGGCAAAAATCCAGAAACCGGCGAAAAGGAAAATAATATTTAACCCGGTCGCCCCTAAAATCGATGTGATGGAGGGCGCACTTCCCGCGAGAATCTGCCTGATCCCTTCGAACACATAGGAGGGTGGCAAAAGATGCGACACGGCTTGCATCCATGTGGGCAACGTGGACACCGGATAGAACACTCCCACGAAGGGGGAGATCAAAGCCGGGATAGGCCAGATGAACCACTCGGCGGCGGGCCCCATTCGAAGCACGAGGGCGCAGGCAATGACGCCGAGCGCGATCCCAAACACAAACAACATCAACAAGAAGGGCAACAGAAATAGTCCGTAGGCCGCAAAGGACAGATTGAACAATCCTTTTGCCAAAACCACCATTACCAAAAGGCCCACCGCGCTGGTGGTTATGCTTGAGAGCACCAGTCCGCCAATGTATTCCGAAATGGTGAGCGGCGTGGCGAAATAATTCAAAAAGTTGCGCGACCAAACGTCCTCAAAAAACGTCATGTTGACACCTTGCATGACGCGTATGAAAAAGTCCCACAACAGCACCGCGCCCAAGAGCGACGAAACGAAGTTGAAACCGGTGGTCACCGTGTTCAAATATCGGGTGAGGTACCCCCAGAGGATAATATCCACCGCCACCCAGGTGAACAGGGGCAGCACACGAGAGAAGCTACCTCTCATCAGATACATCTGTCGCAGCATAACGGCATATGTGCGATGCCAGGCCATCAGGCGCCTCCCAGCGTCAGCGGTTCGCGCGCCACCGCGATGAACAGTTCTTCGAGAGAGGATTTGCCATGCTCATTCGGTAGCGTTTGTGGGTTCCCCTCCAATAAAATTTTTCCGTGGGAAAGAAAGAGTACGCGGTGACACACTTCTTCCACTTCGCGCATGTTGTGCGAGGTCCAAAGAATCCCAGTTCCGGATTTTCCGGCGAATCGCCGAATTTTGTCTCGCACTTCTTTCGCGACTGAGGGGTCCAGGGATGCTGTGGGTTCATCCAAAAGTAAGAGGTGTGGTTCATTCAGCATGGCTTTGGCCAGGCTGAGGCGGGACTGTTCGCCAGAGGAAAGAAGTCCGCATTTGACCCGTCGAAATTTTTCGATTTCAAATTCGCGCATCAGTGTCTCCACACGTTCAGAGATATTGATCACTCCATAAAGGCGCGCGAACACGCGCAAGTTTTGTTCGATTGTGAGATTGCCCGGCAAAGGCGCATACACCGCGGCGAAATTGGTGCGTTCCAACGCCTCACCTCGCCGTGCGGCGATATTGATGCCTTCAATGTGAATCGATCCCTGAGTGGGTTCAAGGACCCCCAGAATCATGTTGATGGTGGTTGTTTTTCCTGCCCCATTGGGACCCAAAAGGCCCACAATTTCATTTGGACGAACCTCAAACGACACATCGTCCACCGCGGTGGTGGCGCCATAATTTTTTCTTAGGTTGAAAACAGAAAGGACCGCGCCAGGTTCGTGACTGGGAGTCGAATTCGAATGGGTCCGTTTACTTGTTGAGTCCACCAGAGGTACCAGATGAAAATTTCCACCCACAAAACGCGCAAATAATCCAACTCGGCGAAACGGTTTTATGACAAGAGCTACACATTGATTTCGGCCGTGTTCCGCAGGAGGGACAAAAACTGAACCCCGGTTCAAGGGTTTTTGAGCATTGATGGCAGGTAAAAGAGCTGGACGTGGGTGTATTCAAGGTAGAGCTGGTCGAAGCTGGGGTGGGCCTTCCGGTCGAGGCAGAATGAATGGATGAACTTGAAGAGTTAGATTTTAGAGATCGGTCCAATATTTCCCAAACTTTCCGAGCTTGCGTACCCTCAAATTTATGTGTTTGGTCGATTGTTGTGATACTGAATGCCCGCAATAAATCGCCTTTAAATTCAACGCCGCGAATTTTTTGAAAGGGAATCTCCAAATCTTTGGCTCCCATGGCGCGGTCCAGGGCGCTCGTGGGGGAAAACATGATTTTTGAGCCCTCAAGCCAGATATTGCCACCTTGGGCGAGTAACCCTCCAACATAATGGTTGATGCGGAACACTTCAGTTTTCATTGATGATTCCCCCTCGACTTAATCTATTCGAAGCGACGCGGATTGTAACAGTAATCAAAAACAAAACATTTGAAAACGTAATTTATTTGGGGCCCTTCCCCTGAAAATAAATTTAAGCCAGGTCTTTGCAGGACAGGAGTTGGGACTAAAAGAGGTTCAAGATGGGATTTGGTTGGTGAGTTTTATGGAGGATGGTCTGGGCTACTTTGACGAAACAAGCAAGCGGTTTGAACCACTGCCGTACCCGTTTGCGCCAAAAATAGTGTCACCCATGTGACCGGTATTTTCTGTTACCCCGATGCCCGGGCAGCACCGTGGTCAAAATGCACAGGGGACGGACCCGCCTGAGGCACTTATGATTCGACTGCGACAGCGTCAAAAGAATGGGCCTACACCTGTCAAATGACTCACCCTATAGAGTGAGTCAATAACCCGAATAATTCAGTTAAACGGCCATTACCGTCTATCAACCGTGAATATTTTAGTGCCGTCATCCCGGCATGCTTTCTGGCCGGGATCCAGGTTTTTACCGACGGGAAGACCTGGGCCCCGGCCAAAAGATCGCCGGGGCGACGATTCAACTGAATCATTCCGGATAAACTAATTTATATTTACAATCAATGTATTTAAGTATTGTTGATACTATATATTATGTCATTAACAATTTAATTGACATTATGATTAATGTCATTGAACTATTTATTAGTATCAATTTATTTATTTATGACATACTTTAATATATCATAACACCATGAAAAAGCGGTATGTAAATTCACCACTAGATGAGATGGCCTTAAACGCCATTTCGAAAGCCGCCGGTTCCTATTCGGGACAAGAGCCTGATATTCCCTTTCATGCCTGGATCCGAATCCTGCGAGAGGCACTTCGGATGACCCAAAGGGAATTGGCCCAGCGAGCGAAGATATCTCAAGCCCATTTGACGGCGATAGAAACCGGAAAGATCGACCCGCAACTAAGCACTGTCTCAAAGATTTTTGCGGCGTTGACGGCAAAAACAATCATCAAACCTCAATTGCAAAAGCCGATATCAGAAATTCTGAAAGCACGCGCCGGTGTAATTGCCCTCAAGAGACTGAAACGAGGCATGGGGACGATGGCATTGGAAGACCAAGCGCCAGATTCTGATGTATTCCGCCATTTGCTCGACAAAGAGCGAGATGAAATCTTAAACGACGCACGGGTACATCTCTGGCGGGAAGAAAGTGAGTGAGGCGGAAACAAAACCTGCGGGGGCGACTCCCGACCCGGATTTATCGGGTCTTATTGATCCCCGCTTGTCCGACCCAAGAGCGAGAAACGCCGCCGAATTGGCCGGCATCCTAGAAACCTATAAAAAATATGTTTATGAGCGACGGCGGAAATTTCCCGTTGACTGGGTCAATGAACCTCTGATCCGTGAAACTCATCGAAAGATGTTTGGCCATGTCTGGTCATGGGCGGGGAAATATCGGACTACTAATATGAACATCGGTATCAACTGGCCCCAGATTCCCGAACAAGTAAAAATACTTTGCGGTGATTTTTCGGTTTGGAATTCTGACCAGTCAGGACTCTCCATCAATGAAGTGGCCGCCCGCCTCCAGAATCGGCTAACAAAGATCCATCCTTTTGAAAATGGCAACGGTCGTCATGCGAGACTGATCACGGATATGTTCTTTCGCTCAAGAAACCACCCTCTGCCAACGTGGCCCCAAACTCAATTGATGCAAAAGGGGGGCGATGTCAGAAAAAGATATGTTTCGGCAATGAAAGCAGCCGATGAAGGGGATTTCACGCAGTTGGCAAAGTTCATCGAGGATTGCTTCTCTAAAGAATTCCCTTCCAATTGATCAATTTTTTCCGGAAGAAAATCGTCAGACATATTAATTAACATGTTAACAAGCTTAATATGACAAGTAGGCGGACTGGTGGTAACAGCAAAAGATAATTTCCGAGACGCTCTCTAGGAAATTCGGGCCGCAGATCGGGGCCGGTTTCAATTCTCCAATCAGTGATTGGTAAATGCATGTGCACGCACGACCTATGAGATGCTTGAAGCGGCAACAGGCACCTGAACGGGATCAGTCATATTCGAATCCTATTTGGCTCCCGGAGCTTTACGGTAAACACTCGGAATGGAACGATTTTCTTCAGAAGAAAGCCCTTTTTGCCGTCAAATCCTTCCTGGACCCTGTTCTTATCTTGTGGGACTAATCTAAATTCGACACCGTTCGAACCGCCAAAGGAAAAATTAAAACGGTCGTTCCAATGGTCGCCGCGGCCATTCGAAGCCATCAAAGGCGGTATAAACAGACTCCCACCCCCCAACCTCCATCCATTCAAATTCTTTTAAAGTCGGCGTATCGATTTAAAAGGCGGCTTGAAGAAAATCCAAAATTAACGCGGGCACGCCTGGCCAGAGAGGAAGGAATTAATGCGTCTTATCTATCGAGGATTCTTAATCTTTTGAAGTTGGTGCCGGAAATCCAAAGCCATATATTGAAGATGGCACCGTCGGTTATTCAAAGCCCAATCAGCGAAAGGAAGTTACAGCATCTGGCAAGAAATCTAAATCGCTTACAGCAGTTGGAGGAGTTCAATCGGATCAAAACATTAACTGGCCGTGCCATGATTTCTGCTCCAACCAAGACCAATCATTTCTTCTTAAGAATCAATCCGTCCAATTTCCCCGTTGATCTTGGGTACCAGCTTATGCCAGCGGTCAAAGATTTGAATTAAATTCATCTCCTCTGGCTTTGAATGATTTTTGTTTTACTTTTGGCGGCAAAAGTAAAATAAGAAAAATTGTATTTTACTTTCGTACTTTGGTCTCAATTTCCGATGAAATAGCTCAATTTTGCGGAAATTATACGCAAACCGGCCTATTTCATGCCGATTTTGACCCAAATTCCCGGAAATGAAATAGCCAACAACCTTGAGGGTTACGAGCTATTTCAATCCGTGCTTTGGAATCTGAGATTAAAAAATATGTCACCATCCTTAAATGCGTACTAGATTTGGAAATTTCATTTCACCCGCTAACGTGAATAAGGTCGCACGCATCCTTAAAAAACGGTACGGGGATGATCGGCTTGATAATAAATTGAACCCGCTAAATGAACTTCTATTTATTTTGCTCAGCATAACTACAACAGAGCCGGTATATAAACGCACATATAAATCCTTGCGCCGAGCATTCCCTGAATATTCCGATCTCGCAGTTGCCCCGATCGGGAAAATTTCGAAAGCAATTCATGAAGGCGGACAATACAAACAGAAAGCTGTTGTGATCAGATCAATCATCCGTATGCTTACAAAACGTTTTGGTAAACCAACCCTGGCACCGTTAAAAAAATTGCCGAATGAAGAGTGTGAAAGATTCCTAACCTCACTATCTGGGGTCGGGAAAAAAGTTGCTCGCTGTGTCATGTTGTATTCGTTGGGAAGGCAAGTGTTTCCCGTCGATACTCATTGCAGAAGAGTTGGCCATAGGCTGGGCTGGCTTCCACGTCGAACTTCTAAAAAACCCCGTTCTGTGGATGATGATCTACTGCAATCTCGCATTCCGAGAGAACTGCGTTTTTCCCTGCATGTAAATATGATTTCTTTGGGGCGTGAATTCTGCAGATCTACGCGGCCCGATTGCTTCAGTTGTCCGTTGTCTGAATTCTGTCCCAAGTTTTTTTAAAAATTACTTCCCAATTTCGGTTGTTATATTATAATGCATGTATCGAAATGCAATCCCTCACTCCCTCCATTCCGAAAATTGGCGAAAATATTAAACGACTGAGGCAGGAAAAAGGTCTATCGCAAGACAGGCTCTCTAAACTTGCCGATATTTCGTTAAATACGGTCGTCAAAATTGAACTTGGGGCGAACTCTAACCCCACCCTCGAAACAATCCAGAGGCTGGCACAATCCCTCGGCGTGTCAATTGATAAATTAGTGGGGAAATAAACTATGTACGACAATACCGTAGCTCAAACGATTGCAAAACAATACAAAGAAAGTCCGCTGACGGATTTCGCCAGCATCAACCCGGATACGAAGCTTGAAAAGCTGAACCTTAATTGGAGAGAGAGAGATCTTCCGGAAAACATCCGGACGAAACACGTTCACCGATTGCATCCTTATTTAGGAAAGTTCATCCCGCAATTGGTCGAAATATTCCTGAGAAAATACCATCCATCCTTGGTTTATGACCCATTTTGTGGGTCAGGCACTACCTTAGTCGAAGCGAATACATTAGGGATCGACTCTGTCGGAACGGACATTTCCGCCTTCAACGTCCTTTTATCCCAAGTGAAGACCGCCCAGTATGACCTTCGGTTGCTGGAAACAGAACTGAACGGAATCCTCACCCGACTAACCACTTATAGGAAAAAATTCTTCAACGATGAAAAAGTGAACCGTCTTTTGAAAAGCGATAACGAATACATTAAAACCTGGTTCGCAAAAGATTCCCAAAAGGATATCTTGTGCTTCTTGCACATGATCAAAGATTACGTCTACCAAGATGTCCTCCGTGTGATCCTTTCCCGTTCAGCAAGATCCGCCAGATTGGTGACGCACTTTGATTTGGATTTTCCGAAGCAACCTCAAATCGAACCTTACCATTGCTATAAACATCGACGGACCTGCCAGCCTGTCAACGAAGCCTTCAAATTTCTCTACAGGTATACGCTCGACACTTTGGAAAGGATGAAAGAATTTTCGCAAATCCGATCGAAAGCGACCGTGACCGTGAATCATGCAGATTCGAGGGAAGTTAAGTTACCGAAAGGTATCGACATGGTTTTCACTTCTCCTCCATACGTCGGCCTTATCGATTATCACGAACAACATAAATACGCTTATGAATTGCTGGATTTGAAAAACAATGATACCCGGGAAATCGGTCCAGCCAAGAAGGGTCAATCGGAACAGGCCAGAAAAAATTACAGCGATGGAATTAACGGCGTTTTTGAACACACCCGCGATTTCATGGCAAAAGATGGGATCATGGCGATTGTTGTGAATGATAAATACAAACTTTATCAGCCCGAGAAAATTGGCTTTAAGCAGATCGGCCTCGTAAACCGACATGTCAACCGCCGGACTGGTCGGAGAGACACTGCTTTTTATGAATCAATCCTAATCTGGAAGAAAAATTAGGGCCTCGCCATGACAACAAAAGCCCAGCAGGAAGAAATTAAAAAAGCCGTTCAGCAAGTTGTTCGGAATTTGATGGAGCGTGTCATGGAAAATACGCTCAAGAAAGATCCGTTTATTGTTGAAGAGCATCGAATGAAAAAACCGTTGTATGCTGTTCTAGTACCAGATGAAATTTTTAAGGGTTCGCACTTTGAAAGAAAATTTGTCACGCCTTTTGGGAAAGTTTGGGAAGGGATGGCATTTAGCGTTGCAAAAGTATCTCTCGGATTTGCAGAAATGAGTAAGAGCATTACTGGAATGGTTAAGAAGGAACGCCTTCGGAGAATTAGTGAGGTTCTGGCCACTTTGGAACATTCCACGAAGAAGGGGACGGAAAGAGTTCGCCCGAATTGGGACAATGAGATTGCCTATATAATGGAAGGGATGGGCCATGATGTTCCGACAACTGTTATTTGTGATCTGTACGCTGAAGATAAAGCCAAAAGGAAAAAATACGCCTTTGAAATCAAGGCACCACTCCCAAACAGCGATCAAACAAAGGTGAGCAAGGAAAAGATTTTGAAGCTTTATTGTATGGAAGAAAAACCTGTGGACCAAGCTTTTTTTGCCCTGCCTTATAACCCTTTCGGAACCCGAGAAAAATATAACTGGTCGTTTCCATTTCGATGGTTCGATATGCGAAATGACAAAGCCGTTCTGATCGGCAATGATTTTTGGGATTTACTTGGTGGCGAGGGGACATACAAAGCGTTGGGATCCGCTCTTAATGAAATTGGGAAAGAATATAAGGAAATAATTTACCGAGAATACCTGCAGATCATCCCGCCAGAATCATCTAAAGAATTTAGCTTGTGAAATTTTAGTTCCCATTGCCATCCAGATGTTCGGGGTCTTCTTCATTTATGCTGTAGCCGGGGCAGTTTGATTGGCGAGAATTTGTCCAGGCTCGGCTTTTGTCTCTGTTGGCGGTGGACTAGCTATCGTCTTTTTTATTACCGCTCTTGTGGTCTTCCCTGGCTGGGTCATTTTACCTATGGCTTGATTTGCAAAATCAATCGAAGCACCAATTGAACCCCAGGCGTTTGAAGGGAGCCTTTCCAATATTACTGCCATTTTATGAGTGTCTTTGGCAGATTTTTTTACGGCATCTTCAATTTTTGCCTGGTCACTTTCATTAACATGGCCACCAAGTTTCACGAATACATCTTTCAACCACGCCTGGGAAATCAAGCCTTTCTTTAAACCCACCGACAAGCAATCTGGCACCGCATCAGACATATCATTATGTGGCAAAGGCGAAATTGAACCATGATATTTTCTTAACTGCTCATTAATTAATTCCAGGCTTTTCTTTCGTTTCTTCGGGCTCTGGAAGTCGGCTAACAATTTGTTCACAGCATCCGATGTAATCCATTTCCTATTTTCAAATTCCTTTAAAACACCACACGAAGAGCTGCCATCAATATATGCATTAGCGTCAAATAGAATGGCCCACGGAATTTGCAATCTTTCGCAAAATTCGACGTAAGGTCTAAAGGTGTCCTTCCCACCTGCAGTAATAATTGAAATCCCATTTTCCCTAAGCGAGAGTTCCATGCCAAGTTCAGCCATTTCATATGCAATTCGATCTTGTGGGCCTTCGACAAATATTACTCCTCGGGCAAAAAGCATTTCTGTGCATTGATATTGCTGGAAAAGTTTAAATCGACTTCTCGTCAGATCAGCGGAATTTTCTAGGTTTTCAACCATTTGATGTGCCTTGCTATATCTTCCCGTTTTCTTGACTAAAATAATTTCACTGAAATTCGCATATGTGGCCAACAGCGGCGAGTGCGTAGTAAGGATGACTTGAATGCCCGGAGCAGCTTTTCTAACAGTTTTGATGAATTCACGGATTTTATTCGGATGCATATGAATTTCAGGTTCCTCAAATGCGACGATTCCACTTTTATGGGTGCTTAAGAAAAGGCGAAGCAAAAAATCACTTATTAATCCTTGACCGCTATTTTGAATTGGCACCGGGAATTCATCGATTACGTCTATATCCAAAGCCATGTTCCTTATTGCGTCAATCCCCCTCAAGTCGGTTTTGATCTCAATTTGGTTCCCAGATTTTTTAAGAAGCGGTTTAACTATTCTTTTAAGCTGATTGGTTACCTCATTCGAGAATTTCATCAATGCAGAACGACTGCTACTACTTGTTCCGAGCGGCAATAGTTGTTTTAGCTCCTTAATGCTGTCAGCGCTTCGCACAATGGGAGAAACGCTATATTGCAATTTTGATAAAAACTTTTTCGCTGCCGATTCAGTGAGCATATTTTTATAGGCCGCAATTTTCTGAATCTTCTTTGTGCCAATAAAATATTCCTTCTTATAAATATCTCTCCCGGTTACTTTGCAGCGCATGGTTACTTCGGAGGCCTTTGCAAATCCTCGTAACACTTCTTTTGGAAAAAATTTCTTGGGATTGGAGAATGTAAGTTCTATTTCAATGGACGTTGCTTTTTTGTCAGTTACCTTGAATCGGTTCTTGCTTTTTCGAATGCTGAAATCATTCCTTGTAATGCCCTCGTTCGATGGGTTTAAGGCGAACCGAATTGCTTCGAGCAAATTGCTTTTCCCAGAGCTATTTTCGCCAACAATAAAGTTTATTTGCTGTAAATAAACTGTTTGAAAACTTTCTTGGCTAAAAGAACGAAATCCCTTTATCCGAATCTTTTTAAGCATAGCCAGCAGGATCCTTGTGATAATTTTTCCCGTGAAATAACTTGCACATCTTTCCCACCGAAGGTACCAAATCCCGTTGATTCGAAATTTGAATCGCGGAGGTGGGTATGGACAAAACTCGGGTATGTTTAAATCCAGACGAACTGACACCAGAAGAACGGATGAATCGTATTGTGCAGTTATTGACGGAGGCGGTGTTGCGATTGATACATGAAGGAAAAGTGGCAACCGAAAAAATTGATGAGGGGAAATCGGACATGTTAGTTCCTTTCAACTTTCCACGAAGGTGTGGACCCGTTCCATTTGGCCAAATGGCTGGCGGATGGAGTCGGACTCCCGACGAGAAAGAAGCAAAATGGATCGAACGCATTAAAGAATTGAAAAAACAGGGACTCTCGACGGAAAAGATCGCCCAAACTCTTAATCAGGAAGACAAGGAAACTCGAAGAAGTGGAAGATGGACGCGGACAGCGGTGTGGAGGATTTTGAAACGGTTCGACAAATAATTTCGTCACACGCTCGTTCAAATTAATTTTTCCATCCTATCTTTAGAACCCCGCTTGGAACGATTTTGTTTGCCGTCAATCTGCTCCCCCCGAAGTTGGATTCGAAATGGAACGTCGACGGAGAACCGACTTTTCAAAAATCCAACAATGCCAGGAACATACTAAAAGCGTTACTAATCAACCATTTCCATTCAGTGGCTCCCCGATTGTTACGGTAATCAAAACTCTGGACTAAAAACTGAGGCGACCCGTTTTGACTACCGTAAGGATCGCCTGCCCGATTGTTACGGTAGTCAAAACCAAAAGTGGTTCATAGCCAATTCTATTGAATTTGGCGATGACCGCAGAGCCGGATTTGGCGTTCCGGATCCGCTCGCTTTTGGCCGAGTGAAGAGAAGAAAGGGAATCATCCAAGTCGTCCTTCCCGATGAAGCCAAGGCGATACAGGCCAAACAACGTCGATGGCAAGAGCCTAAGCCGCCGCCAATTCAAGTGATGCTCAAGCAGGCGTCCCAACTCAAAGCGCGGCTAGATGGAGATCCAAGCCTGAGCCGCGCGGACTTGGCCAGACAAGTTGGCGTTGACCCTTCGTATCTCACGCGCCTCTTGAACCTCGTCAAACTCGCTCCGGGAATTCAGGAGTACATTCTTACGCTGCCACCCTCCAAAACGAAGGGACCTATCACCGAAAGCAGGCTCAAAGAGATCGCGCGTGTACCGGACCATCAAGTCCAACTTGAGCGGTTTGACGAAATCAAACAAAAACCAGCTAGGGGCCAAGATTACGGTCGAATTGCCTTTTCCAAATAGCGGTCAGATTGCCTCGACAAAAGGTAGCGCCGAAATCTATTTCGAATCCGAGGGAAAGAAACGCCTACTGTTCTCTACCCGTTCCCAGGTCACGAATGACTGGATTAATCGGCCCAGTCCCTACACGGTCCCAGTCCTGACGCCAACGGCGCCGAATCAAGGAGGTGGGACAAATGGGCGATTGTTACGCAATTCGCAAGGCGTTCCGCAAATGGTGGGCAAGAAACTACTACGAACTGCTCGATTCTGTGGTGATGTTTCACGTGGGGATGGTTTTGTTGCTGATCGGCTTGGCCATCGTCGAGGCTTTCAAAGGATAAACCTTCCACAGCGTCCGGATATCTTCCGGATCTACGCCCCGCGGACATCGGATCCGAATATGAAGGGGCTTAAAGCCGAACTCTGTCCTATTGCGAATAGCTCCATTCAAAATCCTCCGAACACTCTCATGGCATAGAACTGATGATTCGCGATCAATCTCCAGAAGTCGCGCCGCCAAATTTATCGCATATCCCAAATAATCTGTTTGTGCCGTTTCTTGCCCCGGTCGGCTGGCTACCATTTTCCAAACATGACCAGCTGCGATGCGAATTCTGAATGATCCGGGCGCTGGGAACGTTTTTCTCGTGATAGTCTGAATTGCAAATTCTAAATCCATCGCATGATTCAAAAATTCCAATGTTCGCGACTTAGCGTCGCCTTTGCCGATTTCGGTGATACACATAAACCCATCGCCCATCAGCTTCACAAAATATCCGTTGCCGTTTCGGAACCGAATGAATTCCTTGTAAAGGTGCACCATAAAATCTTTAAACTCCTCGGGCGAGTTGCTTCCTCGTCGCGTCCAAGCGCCGAAACCGCTGATGTCGCCAAATGCGACTAAAATCTTCACGCGGCTTGCTTGTATTCGCGGACCGCGCTGCAGAAATTCCAAATCGAGCGGCTTGCGCGCTCCCATTCGATCCTCCTGAAAACGAAAAAGGCGTCACCGCCCCCATGGGGACAGCAACGCCTTGGTTTGCCCAACAACGATGCACTGATTTTAACTTTTAACTTAAATATTTGAGCCCGACATTTAATGGGCTGATTGGAATTCATTCGATACAATTAAACCATGGCTCCCCAACACACCAAGATCGTCTGCACACTCGGACCGGCTTCTGACAAACCAAGGACATTGCGGCGTTTGATCGAAGCGGGTGTTAATCTATTCCGATTAAACGCTTCTCACGGCACACCCGCAGAGCACGCTAATCGGATTGTTGACGTGCGCCGATTGGCGCGCTCCCTTCGCACCCCTGTTGGAATCATGGTTGATCTTCCCGGACCCAAGTTGCGACTTGGGACATTACCGGATGAAAAACGTCTACTTCGAAAAGGAGAGATTGTGGTTTTGACCGGACCTCGCAGCAAAATCAAAGGTCATCTTCCTGTTCGTGAGGACCAAATCATTAAGGATCTTCAGCGGGGAGACAAAGTCTTTCTGGCCGACGGAACAGTCAAGTTGATCGTGCATCGAAAAAATCCCCAAGCTGTTCAGTGTCGAGTTCTCGTTGGTGGATTCGTGCGCACAGGCTCAGGCGTAAATCTCCCTGACACAGATCTAGCGAAAGCACTTCCAACGGCAGTCGATCGGAAGTGGATTCGCTTCGCGCTCAAACATCGCGTAGATTGGTTGGCTATTTCATTTGTCCAAAAGGTCGCTGATGTCGAGGCGATTCGACGCTTGAGTGGTAACAAGCGGGGAGCCCCTTCCCTTATGGCAAAGATCGAAAAGAAAGGGGCCTTACGAGAACTTGAACAAGTTGTTTCGGCGGCCGACGCGGTGATGGTGGCTCGGGGCGACCTTGGCGTCGAAACGCCTCTCGAACAGGTCCCTCTATTTCAAAAGGAAATTATCGCGGTCGCGAACAGACTGGGTCGCCCGGTTGTGACTGCGACGCAAATGCTCGAATCGATGGTTGAACATTCCGTTCCGACACGCGCAGAAATTTCCGATGTGTCAAACGCCATTTTGGATGGGACCGATGCCGTGATGTTATCCGCAGAATCTGCGATCGGGCGCTATCCTGTCGAATCTGTTTTGACGCTTGGCCGTGTCGCACGCGTTACCGAAGAGCATTTTCCCTACGCGGCACCCCAAAATGAAACAGCGCATAATGATCAGCTTCCGCTTGCGGATGCAATTGGTCGAAGCGCATGGCAACTTGCTAAAGATTGCAGAGCCAAGGCGATATTGATCGATCCGAAGGCCAAAACTTTGGCGGCCATGATTTCCCGGTTTCACCCAGAATCATTGATTTTTTTATTGTGCAACAGTTGGCAAGAAGCATGCAGGCAAACGCTGACCCGAAGCGTCAGGCCGCTCGTGGTTCCCAGTCCTTGGGACCGGGCACTTCGAGTTATTAAACGGGAGATTCGCCGGCATGGCGGAGTGAAACGCGGAGATCGCCTGGTCTTGGTCCAATCGGCCAAGGGCCTTTATGGAGAGGGCAGTGATCTTTTGCGGATTGTTCAATTGTAACTGGGAGGTTTATGAAGCGAACAAACAACAAATCAGATACCGGGGATTTCATAACTCTGGATAATGAGAAACAAGTGATTGACGTATTAGGTCAATCCGTGCAGGGACTTTGGGAAGTCGTCAACAATCTGACCCGGCTCAGACCCAAGAAAAGGGAGGAATTCCGAGTCACCATTTTTGGTTCGGCGCGCATTCCCCGCAAGCATTGGGTGTATGTCGCGGTTCGAGATCTCTCCGCAGAGCTGGGGTGCATGGGTTGTAGTATCGTCACCGGCGGCGGCCCGGGGCTCATGGAAGCAGCGAATGAAGGTATCGCCTCTTTAGGGCCGAAGGCTCGAGGCCGCAATATCGGCATTAATGTGCATCTTCCATTCGAGCAATCCGTCAATCCATTCGTAAAACAATCTTATGAGCACCGCACTTTTTTCTCCAGATTGCATCATTTTGTTCTCGTCTCGGATGCGTATGTTGTCGTCCCAGGCGGCATTGGAACAGTTCTGGAATTGACGATGATTTGGCAACTGCTTCAAGTCCAAAAGTTAGGCCAAACACCTTTGATTCTCATTGGGAAAATGTGGCCGGACCTCATCAAATGGGCTGAGAAACATCTGCTCCGGTCGGACTTGAATCTCGTCAACCCGGCGGATTTAAAGATCCCAAAATGTGTGGAGACCGCTGATCAAGCTGTTGAAATTATTCGCCATCGTTATGAAAAATGGCGCAAGAAATCGATCGAGCCTTCTCGCTAATTTTGTGAGTCTGGTTTTAGCAAGGCCTCAAGTTGCGTCTCGTCGGGCACCATGCGCCAGACCGACATGGATCTCGCAACCATGGGATGTGACGACACACGACCGATTTGCCTCTTAATGAAGTGCGGTTCGCTCGTGTCAAAGATCTGCTCCCATGACAGTTGACGTGCCCGTTCACCCAAGGCGAAGTCGATATTTTCGTGATGTCCATTAATCAAAATGAGAAGCGTATCCCCCGTGAGTAGAATTCCCTTTTCATCCGTATCACTCAGTTGATCTCCGATCAAACACAAGCCAAACGAACGCTCGTTACTGGATTTCCACTCCATTTCTGATATCTCTCCTCCAGAAGACTTAATCCAGTAAATGTCCCGAACCGTCTGACCGTGAATCGGTCGTCCCTGCAGAAAACGGCGCCGGCGCAACGTTGGTTGTTTTTTGCGAAAGGCATGAAGGGCAGCGACAAAATCTATTAGAGCGTTCTTCTTCGCGTCATTTTTATCCGGCCAATGAAGCCAAGCTATCTCGTTGTCTTGGGAATAAGCGTTGTTGTTTCCATTCTGTGTTTGGCCAAATTCATCGCCGGCCAAAATCATGGGAACTCCTTGAGATAGAAAAAGAGTGGCAAGGAAGTTTCTAACACGGCGATCGCGTAACGCTTGAATTTCCTTGTCATTCGTGGGGCCTTCGGCTCCGCTATTCCATGACTGATTGTCATTGGATCCGTCGCGGTTTTCCTCCTTGTTCGCTTCGTTGTGTTTCTCGTTGTAACTCACCAAATCCTGCAGCGTAAATCCATCATGGCAGGTGATGAAATTGATGCTCGCATGGGGCTGACGGCCATTCCAGTCGTAAAGATCGTTCGACCCGCAAAGCCGTGTGGCTACTTCACTAATTATTCCACCGTCTCCTTTCCAAAAACGCCGCATTGTGTCTCGGTAACGACCGTTCCATTCTGTCCATCCGGGCGGAAAATTTCCCACCTGATACCCGCCGGGCCCCACATCCCAAGGCTCTGCGATCAGTTTAACGCGGGAAAGAATGGGATCTTGGCCGATGATGTCGAAGAAAGAAGACGTCCGATCGACTTCATAGTTTTCGCGTGCCAGGGCGCTGGCCAAATCGAAGCGAAACCCGTCCACATGCATCTCACTGGCCCAGTAACGCAGGCTATCCATAACCAACTGGAGAGCGCGCGGATGTTGCATGTTCAATGAATTGCCGCAACCGGTAAAGTCGGTGTAATAGCGACGATCCTTTTTCAGGCGATAGTAAGAAGCGTTGTCGATTCCGCGGAGCGAGATCGTGGGCCCCATTTGGTTGCCTTCACCGGTGTGGTTGTAGACAACATCCAAAATCACTTCGATTCCGGCCTGGTGCAGGGCGCGAACCATGGACTTAAATTCGTGGATAACATTCTCGCCGTTTCCGCACGCATAACGTCGTTGCGGCGCAAAATACCCAATGCTGTTATACCCCCAATAGTTGGTCCGTCCTTGATCTACTAAAAACCGTTCGTCAAAGTGGGCATGAACGGGCAAAAGTTCAACGGCAGTCACTCCTAACTTTTTCAGGTGAGAGATGGCCACAGGTGAACCCAAGCCTGCATAGGTTCCACGAAGCGACTCGGGAATTTGAGGATGAAGTTTTGTGAAACCCCGGACATGCAATTCATAAATTGCCGTTTCCGCCCAGGGAATGTCAGGAGGGGTGTCACCGCCCCAATCGAAAGCGGTATCGACGACGCGCCCCAACGGAGCAAAGGGCGCGCTATCGCGGTCATCACAAGAAAGATCAGATTCAGAAGTGCCGATGCGATACCCATGCAGCGCGTCATTCCAATGTCCCGCACGCGCCACATCGCGAGCATAAGGATCGAGCAACAATTTATTAACGTTAAACCGGTGGCCATTGCTTGGCTCATAGGGCCCGTGCACACGGTAACCGTAGAGTTGTCCTGGCTTGCCGCCTGGTAAATAACCGTGCCATACCTGATTCGTTTGTTCCGGAAGGTTGAGTCTCGTTTCCCCTTGGCCGTTTTCATCAAACAGACAAAGCTCAACGCGCGTGGCATGTTCGGAGAATAGTGCGAAATTTATGCCGCTGCCATCCCAAGAGGCCCCCAATGGGTACGGTCGTCCCGGCCAAAGGGCCTTGGCTTTAGTCAACGGCGCAAGTTTTGGTTTTCCAAATGTCGTCGGCATATTGTTG
Organism: Elusimicrobiota bacterium; assembly: GCA_022072025.1. NCBI lineage: Bacteria > Pseudomonadati > Elusimicrobiota > Elusimicrobiota bacterium. The sequence continues at coordinate 26,551 of JAJVIP010000018.1, read as the reverse complement.
GATGGTTCGATCGCTCGAAAACAAGCCGGAGCTGGCGACATTAAGAATGGCTCGGCGTAACCATTCTTTGGGTTGTTTATAGACTGTAGCTACCTGTTCTTGAGCTTTCGCATATGCAGAGAAATCTGCCAGATGCATATAATAATCGCCATCATGAAGAAGCACGTTGAGAAGGGGATCAAAGATGCCAGCTTCGTGTCGACTGAAATGATTCGAACGAATTAAATCAATGACGGCCCGAATTTCAGGCTCATTTTCATAATGCCATCGCGGGTTGTACCAGCCCCTCGAACTGCTCACTTGTTCCGCATTGAGACCGAACAAGAAGAAATTCTCTTCTCCCGCAGCCTCCGCCATTTCGATCGTCGCGCCATCACGCGTCCCTATCGTTAGGGCACCATTCATCATGAATTTCATGTTGCTGGTTCCACTGGCTTCGTAGCCCGCGGTCGAGATCTGCTCTGAGACCTCGCTGGCTGGAATGAGCCTCTCAGCGACAGAAACACGATAATCTGGAATGTATACGACGTTCAATCGTCCTCGTACCGCCGGATCTCCCTGCACCGTTCCCGCAATGTTGTTAATAAACTTGATCACGAGTTTGGCGAAACGGTAAGCAGGAGCGGCTTTGCCCGCAAAAAAGAACGTGCGCGGGACAAAATCGGCTTTAGGATTCTCGCGAAGTCGGTGATAAAGCAGCACCACATGAAGGGCATTCAATAACTGCCGCTTGTATTCGTGAATCCTTTTTATTTGGCTGTCAAAGATGTGCGACGGGTCAATGGCCACACCCAATGAATTCTTGGTCCAAGCGACAAATCGTTCTTTGGCTTGGAATTTTGCGTTGCGGAATTTTTCTTGGAAAGCAGCATCCTTTGCCAGGGGCGCAAGTTTCTTCAATTGCTCGAGATCGGTTATCCACTTGTCTCCGATGGATTCTGTTATGAGATTCGATAGAGCCGGGTTAGCCATCAACAAAAAACGCCGTTGGGTAGCGCCGTTGGTCTTGTTGTTAAACCTTTCCGGAAAGAAGTCGGCAAATTCAGGCACCACATTTTTCTTAAGCAATTCGGAATGAAGGGCGGCCACGCCGTTGGTGCTGTGCGATCCGACGATGGACAGATTGGCCATTCTGATTTTGCGCTCTCGCCCCTCTTCAATCAGACTCATTTTTTGAATGCGATCTTCGTTCTTTGAATAACGGGAACGCGCCGCTGATAAGAAACGGCGGTTGATTTCGTAGGTAATTTCCAATACGCGCGGAATGATATTTTCAAACCATGTGACCGGCCATTTTTCCAGCGCTTCCGGCAACAAGGTATGGTTGGTGTAGGCCAGTGTATTCACCGTGAGATCCCAAGCTTGATCCCAATCCAAATGCGCCTCATCCAGCAGAATGCGCATGAGTTCCGGCACCGCCATGGCCGGATGAGTGTCGTTCATTTGAATCGCCGCTTTTTTCGGTAGCTGACCCCAATCATTTCCGCTTTTTCGGAAGCGCCGGATCATATCCGCGAGTGAACAGGCCACCAAAAAGTACTCTTGCGCGAATCGTAATCCCTGCCCCTTTTGGGTCGAATCATCGGGATACAAAACGCGAGTCAATGTTTCAGCAGCCAGATTTTCACTCAGGGCTCCAACAAAATCTCCGCTTCCGAACTGAGCAAAGTCAAAAAAATCAGGAGTACCTGCCGACCACAGGCGTAACGTGTTGATGTGGCGAGCCCCGTATCCAACGACTGGCCGGTCATAAGGAAGTCCAATCCACGTGGACGGCCGTCCGGGCAAAACTTTTAGTTCGCCATCCTGAATCTCAAAAGAGGCGTTCAAATTCACTTTCACTGCCTCTTGAGGCCGCGCCACTTCCCATGGGTCGGCCCGTCTTAACCAGTGATCGGGCTGTTCTTGTTGCCAGCCCTTTGCGATTAATTGCTTGAAGATTCCATACTCATAACGGAGTCCATAGCCCATGCCGGGAATTCCCAACGTCGCCATGGAATCCAAAAAACAAGCGGCCAAACGCCCCAATCCACCGTTTCCCAAACCGGCATCCGGTTCTTCTTCGATAAGCTCAATTGGATCGAGTCCTTTTTCCCGCACGAATTCAGCAAACGTGGGTTCGAGCAATAAATTTGTGATGTTATTGGAAAGCATCCGCCCAATGAGAAATTCCATCGAAAGATAATAAACGCGTTTTGTATTTTTCCGTTGGTAAGCGGCTTCCGTCGCGATCCAGCGCTGCGACAATAAATCTCTCACCGAACGAGCCACGGCTTCAAATCGATCGCGTGCCGAAGAGTCTTTCAGAGCGACAACGTTGTCAAAGGTTATATGTCGCTCATACAATGCTTGTTCACTGCCGAAAAGAGGGACGGAATCGAGCGCTGGTTTTTGATGCATAACTTCATCGATGGTTTTCATAAAAAGGTCCTCCTTAAATGACTTTTGAAATTGCTGGCCCTGGAACCGAACTGTCCAGCGTCGTGCCTTCCACATAAGAGCTTCCACTGGATAAGGCCAATAAATTTTTCACCGTAATTCGCGCGATGTCGGATAACGCATCCTGCGTCAGGAACGCCTGATGGGCGGTGACAACAACATTGGGGAACGTGAGGAGTCGCGCCAACTCATCATCCTGCAACACGCGACCAGACAAATCCTCAAAGAATATGCCCTCTTCCTCTTCGTATACATCCAAACCGACGCCGCCCAATTGACCTGACTTTAGCGCCTCAATCAAATCTTTTGTGTCGATGAGTTTTCCGCGGCTGACATTTATTAACAGCGCGCCAGGTTTCATGAGGGCCAACGTCTCGCGACGGATGATGTGATGCGTCTCTGGTGTTAACGGAATGTGCAAAGACACAACATCGCTGCGGGAGGCCAAGGTTTTCGGTTCCACGTACTGAACCCCAAATCGCTTGGCCCAATCATTTGTGGGAAACGGGTCATAGGCGAGAACCGTCATTCCAAAGCCCCGCAAAATTTCTCCCATGACGCGGCCAATGCGACCGGTTCCAATCAAGCCGGCCGTTTTGCCGTGTAGATCAAAACCCACGAGACCATGCAGTGAAAAATTCTGCTCGCGCACACGATTGTAGGAGCGGTGTACTTTTCTATTCAAAGTGAGTAAAAGCGCCACCGCATGTTCGGCGACGGCATAAGGAGAGTAGGACGCCGCCCGGGTGACAGCGATTCCCATTTCAGCCGCGGCTTTTAAGTCGACATTGTTATATCCGGTGCAACGCAACACGACCAAACGCACCCCCAAGCGTTTCAAAGCCTCCAGGCAAGGTCGATCCACTTGGTCATTTACAAAAACACAAACCGCACTAGATCCTTCCGACGAAAGAGCCGTCTCGGCGCTGAGTCGAAAATCGACAAAGCGCCATTCAATTCCCTGTCCCTTAGACGCTTCTATCAGCGCGTCGCGGTCATAAGGTTTGGTATCGTAAACTGAGACTGTAATCATAAATTTGAACCGATCTACAAAATTTCATCCATCGCTTCCTATTAGCCCAAAGTCCACTGGACATTCGAGCATTGACTTGCTATCGGTAAAAGGATGAATAATAAGGAGATCCATCAAGCGCTAACAAAAGGCATCAATCCGTCAAGCCCTGTAGCACTCGTTATCAACTCCGGATCGTCTTCGATTAAATTTGCGCTATTTGGTGCTGACCATCGGCTCGAGCGCATAGCCAGCGGGCATCTGGACCGCACCAATAAAAGCGATCCTCGAGCAATAATCACCAAGTTATCTGGGCAGTTGAAAACGATGATCGGCGATCATCAATTGCTTGCGATTGGTCATCGGATCGTTCACGGCGGGCAACATCGAAGTGAACCAACGCTGTTGACGCCTTCTATTCTCAATGAAATTAACCGGCTTCGATTTTTTATGCCGGAACACCTGCCGACTCAAATTCGCCTTGTCAAAGAACTTCAACATCGCTTTCCCGCCGTTCCTCAAATCGCCTGCTTCGACACCGCATTTCACCGAACCATGCCGGACCGTTCCAAACGACTTGCTCTTCCACGCCAACTGACCCGTTGGGGAATTGAACGTTATGGGTTCCATGGAATTTCTTGCGCTTATCTAATGCGTGAACTGGCTCGAGCCGAAAAACGTCGAGACGTAAAAGCGAATGTGATCGTCGCGCATCTTGGAAACGGCTGCAGCCTGACAGCCGTAAAAAACGGCAAAAGCATAGACACGACGATGTCCTTTACTCCCGCATCCGGCGTTCCCATGAGCACACGATCTGGAGATCTGGATCCCGGGCTCGTGTCGTATCTGATTAAAGTAAAACGGTTCACTTTACGACAATTTCACAATATGGTAAACGAAAAATCTGGGCTTCTTGGCATTTCCGAAACCAGCTCTGACTTGAGGGACTTGCTTCGCAGACGGCGAAGCGACCGTCGAGCGGGCGAAGCTATTGATCATTTCTGTTATCAAATAGCAAAAGCCATTGGAGCTTTGACAATTTCCCTCGGTGGACTCGGAACCTTGGTTTTCTCTGGCGGGATCGGAGAAAATTCTCCGGATGTAAGAGAACGGATTGGTCGTTGGCTACTTCCCTTGGGAGTGGCGTTAGATCTGCGAAGAAATAAATCCAACAGACCCCTTATATCCAAAAATAACTCACGGGTAGCCGTTCGCGTTATTCATACCGACGAGGAAATCGAAATTGCTCGTTCGGTTTTTTTGTTTTTGAAGAAGGTTTAAGTCAACTTTCAGGAGGATCACTTACATGAAAAGAAAGTCACCCGTTTCTAAAGATTTGCTCACCAAAATGGATGCTTACTGGCGGGCCACAAATTATTTATCGGTGGGGCAAATCTATCTCCTCAATAACCCGTTACTCAAAAAACCACTCGTCAAAGAACATATCAAACCCCGCCTGCTTGGTCATTGGGGAACCAGCCCCGGACTTAATTTTCTGTACGTGCATCTCAACCGAGTGATAAATGAGCATGACCTGAACATGATTTACATCACCGGCCCCGGCCACGGGGGGCCCAGCCTTGTCGCTTGTGCCTATTTGGAAAAAACCTACACAGAAGTCTATCCCAATATCACTGAGGACGAGGAAGGGATGCGAAAATTATTCAAACAATTTTCCTTCCCTGGCGGAGTGCCGAGTCATGTCGCGCCGGAAACGCCCGGCTCCATCCATGAAGGCGGCGAACTGGGATACGCTTTGGTCCATGCTTACGGAGCCGTTTTCGACAATCCCGACCTGATTGCGGCCTGCGTCATTGGCGACGGAGAGGCCGAGACAGGGCCTCTGGCCGCAAGTTGGCATTCAAATAAATTTCTTAATCCTGCACGGGATGGCGTGGTGCTCCCTATTCTCCATTTGAACGGCTACAAAATCGCCAATCCAACGGTTCTGGCGCGCATGCCGAAGAAAGAACTCCAGTCCTTGCTCGAAGGATATGGCCATAAACCTTACTTTGTTGAGGGCGATGATCCGATGAAAATGCACCAAGCCATGGCTCAGACCATGGACGAGGTCGTTCGCGACATCAAGGCGATTCAATCTCGAGCTCGAAAAGAAAAATCTCCCTCCCGTCCGATTTGGCCGATGATTGTTCTCAGGTCTCCCAAAGGCTGGACAGGTCCCAATAAAGTTGATGGAAAACTCGTCGAAGACACGTTCCGCTCTCACCAAGTGCCGATGGGAGAAATGGATCGACCGGACCACATTAAGATCCTCGAAAAATGGATGAAAAGCTACAAACCAGAAGAGCTGTTCGATAAGAGTGGAAAACTGAAATCCGAATTGGCCGCGCTTGCCCCGAAAGGCGACAAGCGAATGAGCGCAAATCCCCATACAAATGGAGGACAGCTGCTCAAAGAACTGCGCTTGCCTGATTTCAAATCCTACGCTGTTGATGTTCCTGCTCCCGGCGGCGTGATTGGAGAAGCCACGCGCGTGCAAGGGAAATTCTTGCGCGATGTCATGAAAATGAACATGACGAACTTCCGAGTGTTCGGCCCCGATGAAACCGCGTCCAATCGATGGGCGGCGATCTTTGAAGTGACGAAACGAACATTCATGGATGAAATTTTGCCGAAGGACGAAAACTTGTCACCCGATGGACGCGTGATGGAAGTTTTGAGCGAACATCTCTGTCAAGGATGGCTGGAAGGCTATCTTTTGACGGGACGCCATGGGTTCTTCAACTGTTACGAAGCGTTTATTCACATCATCGACTCCATGTTCAATCAACACGCCAAGTGGCTGAAGACGACACGTCATATTCCGTGGCGCCGGCCTATTGCTTCTTTCAACTATTTGTTGAGCTCTCATGTTTGGCGACAAGACCACAATGGATTTAGTCATCAAGATCCCGGGTTCATCGATCATGTTGTGAACAAAAAGTCCGAAGTGGTTCGCATCTATTTGCCGCCGGACGCCAACACACTGCTGTCGGTGACAAATCACTGCTTAAAAAGCCGCAATTACGTCAATGTTGTGGTGGCAGGAAAACAGCCGTCTCACCAATGGCTCGATATGGAAGCGGCGATCAAGCATTGCACCGCAGGAATCGGCATTTGGAATTGGGCCAGCAATGATCAAGGCTCGGAACCCGATGTTGTGATGGCCTGTTGCGGAGACGTTCCTACCATGGAAACGCTGGCGGCCGTTCAAATTCTTCGCAAGGAGTTCCCGGATCTCAAGATTCGCGTGGTCAACGTTGTCGATCTCATGAAATTACAACCACCCACGGAACACCCGCACGGGTTGCCGGACAAAACGTTCGATCAACTTTTCACCACGGATAAGCCGATTATATTTGCTTACCACGGTTACCCTTGGCTTATACATCGCTTGGCCTACCGGCGCACCAATCACTCAAATCTGCATGTCCGCGGTTATAAAGAGGAAGGGACCACCAGCACTCCTTTTGACATGGTGGTGATGAACGATTTGGACCGGTTTCATCTTGCCGCGGACGTGATCGATCGTGTTCCCAAGATCGGCTCGAAAGGCGCCCATTTAAAACAAATCCTTCACGACAAACTGGTCGAACACAAGCACTACATTGCGGAACACGGCGAGGATATGCCGGAAATCCGCAATTGGAAATGGGCCCCGCTAAAAGATCGTCTTGAAAAAGGAGCGCGCACAAACGAAGCGGTACCTGCGAAATAAGCAGAGCCGCTTGGTGTAATGGAATTCTTATGAATCGAACCCCGCAACTACTACGTGCCCATGTCTTTGTTTGGGCCATGTTTATCGGCTTGCTGCCCCTCACTTCCGCGTTCGCAGAAAGAAAGTTCACCGTGGGCATCGTTACCGACGGTCCCGCCGAAAAAACCGAAGAAATCAAATCGGCGTTTTTGAAAGAACTAACGACACTGACTGAAAACGAATTTCAGATCAACGCGCCTCCGACGAAACAATGGAACGGGAATTGGTCGGCCAAGGGAATTGAGGCGGCGCTTGACCAGGCGAACAACGATCGAAATGTTGATGCCGTGCTGGTTCTCGGATTTGCGGCCAGTCAGCAGGCTGCCCAGCGGAAAACTTTTCGAAAGTCCACATTCGCTCCCTTTGTCACGAATGCGCTCAAGCCCGAGCTACCCCAAAAGGGTGAGGGAAGCGGCATATCCAACCTCAATTATCTAACCACCGAAACTCGGTTTGCCGATGTCATCAAAAGCTTCCGGAGTGTCGCCTCCTTTAAACGCTTGGCGGTCCTTGTGGACGAGGCTTTGTATCAGTCGATTCAGAACCAATCTCAGATGTTGATTCAACAGGCCGGCAACGCGGGCATCGAGATTAAATTTGTCACCCACTCCGGAGAGTCGGACTTTGCCGCGAAGATTCCTTCGGATGTCCAGGCGGTTTTGGTGGCACCGCTTCCGCGGCTGAACCGCGAAAACCGGCAGGATTTGATCGACGCCTTGCTGGAGCGAAAGTTGCCGTCGTTTAGCGCCACCGGCGAAGACGATCTTTTCGCGGGCTTGTTGGCGTCCAATGTGGCATCAGGCGACTTGGACAATCGGATTCGGCAGATGGGACTTAATGTCCACGCGGTGATGCGCGGCGAAAAGGCCGAGAGCCAGCCGGTCCTCTTTGAACGAAAAATACAACTGGCTATTAACATGAAAACGGCGCGGGCGATTGGCCTTGCACCGAAGTGGGACGTCCTTCAAAACGCGGTCCTGGTCAACGAAGAGTTTCAAATGTCCGGGACTGAACTCACCATTTCATCCGCCGCCCAGGAAGCCGTGCGCGTCAACCTGGATGTTATCGCCGGACAACTCGGAGTCAAAGCCGGAAAAAGCGAAGTCAAAGTCGTCCGGTCCGTGCTTTTTCCTCAATTGGAAGGCACGTTGAACTATGCGGCTCGTAACGACGACTACCCCTATATCACCAGCGGCCTCTTGGCAAAAGACACCATATCCGGTTCGCTTAAACTCAATCAAGTTATTTTTTCTGAAAGCGCGCTGGCCAATCTTTCCGTCCAAAAGAAATTGCAAGTTTCACTGGAAGCGCAGCAACGGGCTCTCGAACTCGATATCGTCCAACAAGCGGTAACGAAGTTTCTTGATGTCCTCATCTCTCAAAATCAACTTGAGGTTCAGAAAAACGGAGTGCAATTGGCGCAAGAAAATTTGCGCCTGGCTCGGTCGCGGGTGTCGGCGGGAAAATCCGACGCTTCCGACGTTGCGCGTTGGGAAAGTGAAATCGCCACCGCGCGGGTGAAAGTGCTCTCCGCTAAAACCGGCGTTGAACAGGCGCATGACCGTCTCAATGTTCTTTTGCACCGGCCGTTGGCGGATCGCTATCCGCTCCAGAAAACCGGAATGGATAATCCTCAACTTCTGATCAGTCGGCCGGAATTTTTCAAAACCGTCGACAACGATCAAGCCTTTCAGCGCTTGATTCAATTTTTCATTAAAGAAGGGCTCCGGATGTCGCCCGATTTGGCGCAATTGGATGCTCGCGTCCAAGCGGAAGAGCGGCAACTGTCATCCGAAAAATGGAGCCTTATCGCGCCAAACCTTTCGTTAACGGGACTGGGTTATCAGGTTTTCGATGAGGAAAGACTCTCTTCCAGTAATCTTCAATTAGAAGACAAAGATTACTGGCAACTCGGAGTTGATCTTTCACTTCCTATTCTGGAAGGCGGTGGCCGATTGTCGCGAATCTCCAAATCCAAGGCAATTGTGAGTCAACTCCGCGCCGAGCGAGATTCGCTGAGTCAAAACATTGAACAGTTGATTCGCGATAATCTGCACGCATTACAAGCCAGCTATCCGTCCATCCGATTGTCTCAAGATGCCGCCAAAGCATCGCAACGTAATTACTCTTTGGTCAGCAAGAATTACGCTCGGGGAACCCGCTCGATCGTTGATCTGCTTGATGCGCAAAACAACAGCCTGGAGGCGGATCAGAGGGCTTCCAACGCGGTGTTTGTGGCGCTGACGGATCTCATGAACTTGCAGCGTAGTTTAGGACAGTCGAATTTTCTTATCGACCGGGAAAAACTTAATGACACAATGAAACGCCTTCAGGAGTTTGTGAACCAAGAAGGACAACAGGAGCCTTAATTTATGAGTGAAGCTCAACCCAGCAAAAATATATCGCCCAAGCGTAAAAAGATTTTGATCGGCCTCGTCGCCCTCGTCGTAGCGGTCGGCGGGTTCTTTCTCTGGAAGTGGCTTTCCAAGCCGAAATTGCCGCCCGGCTTTGCCGGTAGCAACGGACGTATGGAGGCCAACACGGTTGAAATCGTCTCGAAATTCTCTGGTCGCATTGAGGAAATTCTCGCTCGCGAAGGGGATCTCGTCACGAAAGGGCAGAAGCTCGTCCGACTCGACACGCGGGACCTGGATGCTCAACTGCGGCAAGCTTTGGCCGATGTTGACGGGCAGAAGCAATCGAAAAAAGCGTCAATTGCCCTCGTGGCTCAACGAAAAAGCGAGTTATTGCTCGCCCGTCAGAATCTCGCCCGCTCGAAGAAACTCTACGTGACCCAGGATATCTCCCTGCAAGAACTCCAACAGGACGAAACCAAAGAAGCCACGGCGAATTCGGCGCTGGCCGCCGCTCAAGCGGATATGGTCAAGTCGGACGCGGCCATAGAAGCCGCTGTCGCCAAGGCGGACACCATCAAAGTCAATTTATCGGAAACCGATCTATTCTCGCCCGTTGACGGTCGAATCTTGTACCGATCTCGCGAACCGGGTGAAGTCATTAATGCCAAAGACAGCATACTTACGGTCCTTGACCTTGCGGATGTCTACATGCAATTTTATTTGCCAACAAACGATGCCGGCAAAATCGAAATGGACGCCGAGGGCCGGATCCTCCTCGATGCGCTGCCAAACCGCCCCATTCCCGCCAAAGTGACGTATGTTGAAACTCGCTCGCAGTTCACGCCCAAACTTGTCGAGACACAATCGGAACGTGAGAAATTGATGTTCCGAGTAAAGATCAACGTTGATCCCGACCTGCTTAGGCAACACAGCTTAAAGGTTAAGACCGGCTTACCCGGAATGGGTTATGTGCGGCTTGATAAGAGCGCCGCCTGGCCTGAATTTCTTGTCGTTCCGGCCGAATATGCCCAGCCAAAACACTAAATACGTCGCGAGTGTTTCTGGCCTGTCGCACTCGTATGGTCGCAAGCGCGCCCTCGACAACATCACGCTGAATTTCCCCGCCGACTGCATGGTCGGTCTGTTGGGCCCGGACGGGGTTGGAAAATCCAGCCTGATGTCGATCCTCGCTGGGGTTCGAGTGGTGCAGAAAGGCGACGCCCAAGTTCTCGGCGGCGATATCAAAGACGCGCGTCATCGCCGAGATGTCTGTCCGCGCATTGCCTATATGCCGCAAGGTCTTGGAAAAAATCTCTACATGACGCTCTCGGTCTTTGAAAACATCGATTTCTTCGCGCGGCTTTTCGGCCAGGATCGAGTAGAGCGGGAACGTCGGATAGATGATCTTTTGGCGAGCACCGGAATGCTGCAATTCAAGCAGCGTCCAGCCGGGAAACTTTCCGGAGGCATGAAACAAAAGCTGGGACTCTGTTGCTCGTTGATTCATGACCCGGATCTTTTAATTCTCGATGAACCAACCACCGGCGTCGATCCGTTATCCCGCCGTCAATTCTGGGATTTGATCAAGCGTATTCGCAAAGATCGACCGGGCATGAGCGTCTTAATTTCCACCGCCTACATGGACGAGGCGGACGGTTTTGACTGGCTGGTGGCCATGGACGATGGAAAAGTCTTGGCGGAGGGAACTCCGAGCGAACTTAAGTCCCGTGTCGGAGCGGATAATTTGGATGCGGCCTTTATTCGTCTGTTGCCTGAGGAAAAGCGCAAAGGACATAAGGAACTCGTCGTTCCGCCTCGCGCTGTCGCTTCAGAAGGGAAACCGGCTATCAAGGCGGTGGGACTCACTCGCCGCTTCGGCGATTTTGTCGCCGTCGATAATGTGAGTTTCGAAATTCCGAAGGGTGAGATATTTGGATTTTTAGGGTCCAACGGTTGTGGTAAGACAACCACAATGAAAATGTTGACCGGTCTTCTGCCATCCAGTGAAGGGACCGCATTTATGTTTGGAGACAAGGTCACTGGGAAGGATATTCAAACACGAAAACGCATTGGCTTCATGTCGCAGGCTTTTTCCCTTTATGCCGAACTCACGGTGCGGCAGAACCTGGTGCTGCACGCGCGACTCTTCGATCTTCCCAAAGAACAGATCGAACCGCGCATCGAAGAGCTTGCCCAGCAATTTGGGCTCAGAGATTTTATGAATGATTTGGCGGAGAGCCTGCCGCTCGGAAACCGTCAACGATTGTCGTTGGCCGTGGCGATGATTCATAAACCGGAGCTGCTCATTTTGGACGAACCGACCTCCGGCGTGGATCCGGTGGCGCGCGAAGGATTTTGGGAGCTGTTGATCCAATTGTCTCGAAAGGACAAAGTGACCATATTCGTTTCCACGCATTTCATGAACGAAGCGGGTTGGTGCGACCGAATTTCTCTCATGCACGCCGGAAAAGTGTTGGCCAGCGATCCTCCAGCGAAGCTCGTACAAACGAAAGGCGCGAAAAATTTAGAAGAAGCCTTCATCACATATCTTGAAGAGGCGGCAGCGAGCGCTGCGCCGCCATCCCCAACCGCAAAATCACCGGAGCCAGCACCATCTGAAAAGAAGGAAGCAAACGCGCCGAGCGCCGCTCATAGCGCTCATACCGAAAAATTCAGTTTCCGGCGTTTGCTCGGCTATGCCTATCGCGAGTTCCTAGAACTAAGGCGCGATCCCATTCGACTCACTTTTGCGCTGGCGGGGTCGATCATTATGATGCTTGTTCTCGGTTACGGCATCAACATGGATGTGAACAATATCGCCTTCACAGTGCTCGACCACGATCAAAGCCAGGACAGCTTGATATACGCTGATAATGTCGCCGGCTCCGCCTATTTTGTTCGCAAACCAGATGTCGGAAGTCAAGACGATCTCGAACGAGAGATGCGAACGGGACGTTTGGACTTGGCCATCGAGATCCCCTCGGAATTTGGGAAAAATTTGCGGCGTGGCGTCCCAACAGAAATCGCCGCATGGGTGAACGGATCGATGCCCTCTCGCGCACAGAGCGTCGGCGGTTATATCCAGAATCTTCACAACGATTATGTCGATCGGACAGCGCCTGTTGAAATCAGCAAAGTTGAGTCCGGAACAAAACCGCTTTTGGAAATGCGTTACCTCTACAATCAAGATTTCCAGAGCGTTGTGGCCATGGTTCCGGCCACCATCCCCATTTTGCTGGTCCTGATACCCGCGATGCTCATGGCCTTGGGCGTGGTTCGTGAGAAAGAGCTTGGTTCGATCACGAATTTTTATGCGACCCCTGTGACCAAAATGGAATTTATTTTCGGCAAACAACTTCCCTATGTGGCCTTGGCCATGATCAATCTTTTTGTGCTGACACTCATGGCCATCGTGATATTCGGTGTACCGCTCAAAGGAAACCCTTTTGCGCTTTTGGTCGGAGGAATCCTCTACATTCTGTGTACGACCAGCATCGGTTTCTTAATGTCGGCCTTTACGAGCACGCAAATCGCGGCCATTTTCGGCACCGCAATCGCGACGATTATGCCGGCCACGCAGTTTTCCGGACTCACCCAGCCCGTCACCGCTCTAACAGGCGGAGCGCTCCTGATTGGGAAAATTTACCCGACCGCTCATTTTATGACGATCGCCCAAGGCGTGTTTACCAAAGCTCTGGGATTTGCGGATCTCGCTAAACCATTCTGGGCGCTCGCCATTTCTATTCCCATTCTTACGGCCATATCCTGGCTATTACTCAAAAAGCAGGAATCATGAAACGATTGGCGAATATCTACCATCTTGGAATTAAGGAGCTGATCAGCCTCTGGCGAGATCCGGTCATGATTGCGCTCATTCTTTACGCGTTCACGGTTTCGGTGAGCAGCGGATCCAAAGGCATGGCCGGCGATGTCAACAACGCGCCGATCGCGGTGGTTGATCAAGATCACTCTCCGCTTTCCGAGCGAATCTCAACCGCGTTTTTTCCTCCCGTTTTCCAGCAGGCCGTGGTTATTCAACCGAAGGATGTCGACCCCGCTATGAACACCGGCATTTACACGTTCATTTTGGACATCCCGCCAAACTTTGCCCGCGACCTCACACGGGGCTTAAATCCAAAGGTGCAGCTCAACATTGATGCCACTCGCATGAGTCAAGCTTTTCTTGGCGCTTCCTATGTTCAATCGATCGTGATGGATCAGGTCAACACCTATCTGCATAAGAATCTTCTGCCGACCACTTCGTTAAAGAATCTCGTAGTCCGTTACCTCTTCAACCCAACGCAGACCACAGTTTGGTTCGGCTCGATTGTTCAGTTGGTCAATCAGATTACACTTCTGTGTGTAATCCTAACGGGGGCGGCGCTCATGCGCGAGCGTGAACATGGAACATTGGAACATCTGATGGTGATGCCGCTTCAACCTTTTGACGTGATGATGGCGAAGATTTGGTCGAACGGCTTGGTGGTGCTGGTGATGGCGGCGCTTTCGCTTAAAATTGTTGTGCAAGGATTCTTAAGCATGCCGATTGCCGGTTCTATTCCCTTGTTTTTGCTAGGAGTTTCTGTTCATCTGTTCGCTGTGACCTCTCTTGGTATACTCCTCGGCACGATTGCGCGCACCATGCCTCAAATGGGACTCCTGGTCATCCTCGTTATTCTTCCGCTTCAAATGCTCTCCGGAGGGAACACGCCGTACCAAAGTATGCCGGAGTTTATTCAGTTCGTCATGCAAGCCGCTCCCACGACGCACTTTGTTCGGTTCGCTCAGGCGATTCTTTTCCGCGGGGCCGGTATTGAAATTGTATGGCGTCCGTTTGTCGCGGAATTGATCATCGGAAGCATTTGCTTTGTCATTGCGTCCACGCAGTTCCGGAAAAGCTTGTCGGCCTCTTAGCCCATGGAAAAGCCGCGTCTAAAACGAAAAAAATACGAGAAGGAATTACGACGCCTTCAGGCGAAACTCTGCCATTTGCAGGCTTGGGTGAAACACAAGGGACTCCGCGTTATTGTTGTGTTTGAGGGAAGAGACGCAGCCGGCAAGGGAGGGACGATCAAAGCCATAACGGAGCGGGTGAGCCCTCGTGTATTCCGAGTGTTGGCGTTGCCGTCGCCGTCGGACCGTGAAAAATCGCAACTATACATGCAGCGATACATCGCGCATTTTCCTGCCGCCGGTGAGATCGTGATTTTTGATCGTAGCTGGTATAACCGCGCGGGCGTGGAGCATGTGATGGGCTTTTGCTCAAAAAAGGAGTACCACCGCTTCCTGGAAATCTGCCCGCTGTTCGAAAAGCAGATTGTCGATGCGGGAATCATTCTGGTCAAATTTTGGCTCGAGGTCGGTCAAAAAGAACAAGAGCGCCGGTTCCGCGCTCGGATCGAGGATCCTCTGCGCCAGTGGAAATTAAGCCCCATGGATATCGAATCCTTCCATCAATGGTACGCATATTCAAAGGCGAGGGATCGGATGCTTGAAGCGACCGACTCAAAATACGCTCCCTGGTATATTGTCCGCTCCGACGACAAAAAACGGGCGCGACTCAACTGCATCACCCATCTTCTTTCACTTATTCCTTATAAAAAGTTGAAGCAGACTAAAATCAAACTGCCCAAAAGATCAAAGAAGAAGAGTTACAACGATCAGAAATCTTTGAGTCGACGCCGGTTCGTTGCGGAAGTTTACTGACCTTTCTTTTATGAGAATCCACTTTACAAACACTGAGATCACCAAACGGCCGATGCGGCCACTCCTTCTCTACCTGTGCCTATTTTTGCTGAGTATCAGTGTCGCCTCCCATGTCACCGCCGAAAATAAAGAACGGTCCGCCCAAGCAGCAACCGGCGCGCCGGTGTTCTTTGACGGAAAACCAATCTTTCATGTTCGTGAACGGATGTTTTCCTTTTCGGCGGAAGAGAGGGCAAAAGCGATTTCCGACAAGCTGATCAAGATCTCGAAAGACACTTCCATTTCCCCTGAAAATATCGAGATCGTTTCCGGCGAGGGGACAATGGACATCGTGCTCGGCGATCGCGTTCTCATGTCGATTACCGCGAAAGACGCCAAGTCCAGCGGCCTTTCAATTGAAGAACTCGCCAATCAAAACGCGCAGGTTATAAAGCAAGCCATCCGCGATTACCGGCAAACGCACAGCTTTAAGAACCTGCTCTGGTCAATCGGTTACACCTCTGTCGCGACGCTGGTGCTGGCGCTTCTCCTTTTTCTTCTTCGGCGCCTGTTTCCCATTCTTTACCGCCGCATCGACTCATTGAAAGGCCGTCAAATCCAAAACGTTCGGATTCAGCAGATCGAACTCTTGAAAGCCGAACAGATCGTCAGTCTTTTGACGAGCTTGGCGCGTTTGATCCGAGCGACCGTGACGCTGGTTCTCCTTTATTTTTACATTCCACTGGTATTTAGTTTCTTCCCTCAGACCCGGAATTGGGCGGACAAACTCCTCGAATATATTTTTGATCCGCTCCAATCGATCGGCGCTTCTATTCTGAACTATTTGCCAAACCTGTTCTTAATCGCAGTTGCGGCTGTTCTCGTCCGATTTGTCCTTAAGTTCGTGAGGATGCTTTTTAATGAAATCAAACGAGGACGGATTGTTTTGAGCGGTTTTTACCCGGAATGGGCTGACACCACCTATAAGATTACGCGCTTCCTAATTTTGGCTTTAACCGTGATAATGCTGTTCCCTTACATACCTGGCTCGCATTCGTCTGCGTTTAAGGGAGTCTCTGTTTTTCTGGGAGTCTTGCTTTCGCTCGGATCAACATCAGCCGTTGCCAACATGATGGCGGGAGTTCTTCTGACTTACATGAGACCATTCAAAACAGGAGATCGCGTCAAAGTGGGTGATACCATCGGCGATGTCCTTGAAAAAAATCTTCTTGCAACGCGATTGCGGACAATAAAGAACGTTGAAGTTACGTTGCCCAATTCAACTGTTTTAAGTTCTTCGATCAACAACTACAGTGCGGAGGCGAAGGAGCAAGGCACCATCCTCCACACCAAAGTTTCCATCGGATACGATGCGCCGTGGCGCCAAATCCATGATCTCTTGATCACGGCGGCAAAAGAGACGTCAAATCTTCTGTCAACTCCTGAGCCGTTTGTACTCCAAACCAGTCTGGATGATTTTTACGTTACCTATGAGATCAACGCCTATACCGACGCTCCCAATAAAATGGCTGAGACCTATTCCAAACTTCATCAGAACATTCAGGACAAGTTCAACGAAGCCAAAATCCAAATCATGTCGCCTCATTTTGTGACGCAACCAGAAAAAGCTGTCATTGCGGCAGTCAACGGCAAAGAATCAACTTCCAAAAAAGTCAATGCTGACTAATAGCCATTATTTAGTGCTTTTCACGTTTTAGTTTTACCGGTTTGACGCGGGTAACCGCGAAAGATGCGGTCGCCGACACACCTCCATCGGTGATGAGATAGGATTTATAACCATGGGTATCCTCGGAAGCGCCTGACGCAGCTGCACTCGCAGCAGCGCCTTTATCACCTAGTTTGGCTGCGGCCTCAGTGCCGATTGTGGCCCTAAGAACGCCATCAATGAATCTCTTAAATTCATTTACATCATTAAAAATTAACACCGGCCGAACGCTGCGTGCTCCCCAGCCCGCGCCAATATCGAATCGGACCATCCGCAGATACGTCTTCTCACCTGTCTTATTGTTAACAGCCACGCCGTAACCACCACCGGCTCCAAACACTGGAACCTTTGTGATCTCGTTGCTCATGACGACATAACCAACGGATTCTCCAATCTGATCTTTGGCCTCTGGATGCTGCTCAACCAAATCTGCAAGTGTCCTTTCGATCAGGTTGTCCATTGTGTCGAGTTGTGCCTGTCGTGTTTTGCCCGGAATCGTTGCGCATCCGACCAAAACAAGCAATAGAAAAGGCCCATATTTTAAGGCGTTCACCACCGATAACCGACGCCACCCGTTATCTGATAACGCTTTCCAAGCGCACTTTCCATAAGAATTTCCCAATGTTTGCGAATGACAGTTCGAAGTCCAAAATTGCCGACCCACGAATCGGTCTTAACATTCACGTCGAAACTCAGTTGCTCGCCGCTGGCAAGTGGCACGGTTCCTTTGAAACGTTCATTTTTGGAAATGTAACGCGCACCAACATATATCTGGGAAAGACCAGCGTTGTAACCGATTTTAGGAGCCGCCGTAAAAGTCCAGAAACCATCGGCTGAAAGGCTCGCATCTCCCTGAAGTTTGGTTTTGACCCATGAAAAATCGGAAGCCGCGTAAAACCTTTTGTATGCACCGGCCAACACTCCGCCGAATGAATAATAATCTCCTCCAAATTTCATCGGCACAATGGCATCTCCTTTCACAGGATTCAGTATGCTTCCGCCCACCGGAATATCTCTTAACCCCAATTGCGCATCGACATCCACCTTCCCAAGGCCAACCATCACATCAAGGAATGGAAACAACCACAAATCTGCTTTGACACCGTTGGTTTGGAGCTGGAGATCCATTGTTGCGTTTGATGCCGCATCGAGCGGAATCGGTTGAATATTTCCGACAGATACTTCCGCGCTCGTAAATCTCCAATCGGAATCCATCCAATTCGTAATGTACATGACCCCAAAAGGAGGCGGAAGCTCTTTCTCGCGTTCTTTCAACTTTGATCCCATTTTGTCACGGAGAAGCGGAAAGACCCGCTTGTCGTCACGGCTATAGGTATCCGGCTGATCCGTGAACGGCATTCGGGCGTCCTCCGTTTTTGGTTCTGACTGCGCCCAGCCCATTGCTGAAACAAATAGGAAAGATCCGATCAAAAAAAACCCAGACAAAAATTTGTTTTTCATATTTGTTCCTCTTGAGAAATAAAAGTAATCCTCTCCAGACTTATGTTCGATGATTTTTCGAAAAAAATTAGAGCGAGGGGCGATGCGAATCTTCTAACCGGACTCATTTTCACCTCCTTATTGTTGTTAGTGTTACATTTTAATGACGAGACTAAATCACAATACAATCAATGTTTTCCCTCTAAAAATCTAACTTATCCACAACCCGGAGATTTTACCTCCTAAATAGATGACCTAGCAGAGAAAAGACTCGAACTGGGGTTTAACATCACCATACGATCCATCAATATTTTCGCCTATTATCCATCGTGAGTATTTTCTTTGCAGTGGCCGTATCGTTAATTCCTCCACCTAAAATCATCCAGAATTCATTTGGCTTTCTTGCCCGCAGAAGGTAGTCCTTCCAACCGACCTGATTCCGACGTCGAATCGCTGACTTAGCGAATTCGCAAACCGTTTGATTTTTATAGGCCATTTTGGCTTTGAAAAGCCTTGATTGATCCGCGAAGTCGCTGTACTTGGGTCCGGACAGAGCGGCAAAAAATAGCCCAAACGGGGCAACGGGTTGCACGAACGGCGCAACGTGGGCGAACAACGGAGGCCCAAAATGAACGAAAAACCAAAAGTCAGGCTGGTCGGCGAAGACGGCAACGCCTTCGCGATTCTGGGGCGCGTCAGCAAAGCCCTCCGCCAAGCGGGGCAAGGCGACAAGGTGAAGGAAATGACCGCCAAGGCGATGTCAGGCGATTACGACCATCTCCTTGCGACCGTCTTGGAGTACGTGGACGACATTGGCGAGGAAAACGAGGAGGAAGAATCCGATGAAGAATGAAATCCGGTTTGACATGGCCGACTGGGAAGAGATCGTCGAAGCGCTGGGATCAAAAATCCACATGATCCAATCCGGCCAGCTCGGGCCGGAGGATCGACCCGGTCAAGACAAGGAATGGATCGCGCATCTGCGGCGGATCATCCGAAAAATCGAAGGGCGCAAATGCAAAGGAGTGGACTTCGCCGTTTTCAAAAAACCCGTCATCACCAAACAAGGAGGACAATCCAAATGAATGCCATCGACGCAAAAGTAGGCCAGAAGTACCTGTCAAAAAAAGGAACGCCAGTCACCGTGGTCGCGCACAAGGG
The DNA here is from genome assembly GCA_022072025.1 of Elusimicrobiota bacterium. Lineage (NCBI taxonomy): Bacteria > Pseudomonadati > Elusimicrobiota > Elusimicrobiota bacterium. The sequence continues at coordinate 6,974 of JAJVIP010000018.1, read as the reverse complement.
CGACAAGGTGGTTCTCAAAATCAGCGGCTCCGAAAATGAGATCGACGTCGCGAAGAACTACGAGTTGAAACCTTACCGCGACGCCGAGGTCAACAAAGAGGCGAAAATCCTGATCCGCGCGAATGGGGGCGGTCGGCCCAAAGGAGGACGCAAACCGAACAAAGAATCACTCTCGGCAACCATCGACCCGATGCTCTTTGCGGGTGGAAAAACCGTAAAGGAGATTGCTGAACTGGCGATCAAACAAGCGGCGGATCTCGCCAAAGGCAAAGACGTCGAGGCCAACGTCCGGGCCCGCATGGTTTCTTTCTCCCGCAAAGGATGGAAGATTGAGAAGAATGACAAAAAACACGTGCGCGTCATCAAACCCAAGGAGAATGGCCATGCGAATTAATCAAGGCGATAAGTTTTGGGTCGTGGTCGATGCCAAACCCTCAAGCGAACTGGCCGACATCTTGTTTGAGACGACCATCGATGGGCTGGAGCGTCAATTCAAAGGCGGGTTGACCTCGGACGACAACGTCACCATCTTCTCCGACCATAAAGAGGCGTCGATGGAAGCGCACCGGCGGATGACCGCCGTCAACGTCGCCGAAGCGATCAAGAACATGGCTTCGGCCGACAGCATGAAGAAGGCCAAAACCGTCGAGTTCAAATCCGCCACCGGCGCGGTGGTGTTCTCGGTCAACCTATGACGGAGAGCGTCGGCCACCTGGCTCGGTTTCTCACTCATTTGCGTGTAGAGCGCGGCTTATCGCCCGCGACCCAGTCGGCCTACCGAATACAGATCGAAGGGTATCTCCGCCACATTGCTCGGAACAATGTGTCCCTCGCCGAATCAAAAAAAGAAACCATCGTGGCGTACATCGGAGCGCGGCAACGAGCGGGACTCAAACCAAGTTCGGTGTTTCATTTGGCGCTGGCCGTTCGCCAATTTCACAGGTTCCTTTTTTCAGAGAAGTTTCTCGCCAGCGATCCAACCGCCACGCTCAAACTCCCGAAATTCGATCACATTATTCCCGAACCATTGTCCGTCGTCCAAATGAACGCGCTTCTGGCTCCGATCACCACCGTTTCCTTCAAAACTCTGCGAACGCAAACCATGATCGACGCCGCCTACAATCTGGGTCTGCGCGTTTCCGAATTGGTCAATCTCAAAACCGACGACGTGAACTTCGAGGAAGGTTTTATTCGTGTGCGCCGAGGCAAAGGAGGGCGGGATCGTCTTGTTCCCTTCGGGAAAAATTTCGGTGATGCGCTTCAACATTACATGGGAATGAGAAATAAACAACGAAACATAGTATCGCCGCACGTGTTCGTGAGCGCCAAAGGAAAACCGATCAGCCGAGGAACATTTTGGTGGCTTTTGAAACGGTGGGCGAATCGGGCCGGCATCAAGGGACGCGTATCGCCTCATCAGCTTCGGCATTCGTTCGCGACGCATTTGTTGGCGGGCGGGGCCAATCTCCGAGGAATTCAGGCTGCTTTAGGGCATAAAGACATCCGGCAGACCCAGATTTACTCGCACGTCGACGTGAGTTTCTTAAGAGAAACCCTTCAACACCATCCGCGATTCTCGAAATAATCAGGCAGGCTTGTTGTCCTGTGGCCCTTTAAAAAACGAGAGCAACGCCCCCACAAGATTCGTCAGATTTTTATCGATATCGCGCACGCTTGACGCCACTCCGCCGGATCCAAGTCCGATCGCGAGAGACGTGACCCAATCATGGCCTTGAGAATGGGCATAGACCCCTGCCGAAGCGATGCCAATCACAATCGGCAAGAGCGCGTTCCACCCGCGTTTTCGCTCTCCCCAGGTGTCCGTCTTGAGTATTTTCTTTGCGGCCGCCGTGACGAACGGGATGGCGGCGGTGATGATGGCGATAATGCTTGCTGGTTCCATTTGGATAATCCTCCTATAGATCGGCACGGAACAAATCGAGATTCCACGATTTGCCAGGGCACGATTTTTGTTTTGGAATTTTTAGGCGGTCGAACACCTCACGGTGGCCGATCACCTGTTCTCTTGGGATTTTGAAAGAGGTCATGAAGGCGCGAGTCACTTCAAGATTGAAATTCCAGAGCGCCGGATCCGGTGAGATGGGATCGTAATTTCCGATGCAACAGATCCCGATGAAATCTTCGTTGAATTTATTGGAGACGCCGGAGACTCCCGCATGAGCGCCCGTCATTGATAACGAACGGCCCCACGAGAAAGCGGGTTTTCCGTTCACAATCTCCGTCCCCGCGTGGTAACCAACCGCGTTCCACGGTTTCTGAAAAACGTTTCCTTTGTGCGCGGCGAGCCTTCGATCAAACTCCGCGCGGGTCACGATATCGAAATCAATCCGATAGCTCGTGTGATATTTGACGATGGAATCCCAATCCCGCGTCACTTTGTCAGGGGATGCCGAATGGTGCCAACAAATGCCTTTCCACTTTCGGGCGTTTTTGGTCGGAATTTTCAGATCGAGCGCCATCGTGCTATCCGCCGATCAACCGGACTTTGATGATTTGATAGGCGAGAGCGATCATGCCGCCCATGATCCCCGTGAAACTCACCCAAAAAATTCCCGCCATGATCCGGCCCAACACTTTTTCAAGATGAACCACTGTGGATTTCTCGGCGGTCAACGCGTGTTGGAGGTCGTTCAACTTAACCGCCATTTCCATGATTTTCGTGGAGTTCTCACGACCCGTTTGAGCCACACCGAGGTTTAAGCGCTCATCCAAATGATCAATGCGCTCTTTGTTGGCGTGATCCTTTTGAAACAGCTCGCTCACCTGATCTTTTAACTTGTCGATCTTCTGGTCGGCGGCGAGATAAAGGGAATAGTCGTGAAGTTCTGATTCCTTTTCCACGTTATTTCTCTTGGTAATTCACGAGGAAAAATACTTTTTGCCCCGCTGAAATGCCGACCACCACGGCGTTCACCAACTCGTTCACATTGCCTTCAAGGTTCAGTTCGACATAATCGCCGGTCTGGTCACCCCGGTAGACTTTGTGAATCAATTTGTTCGTCGTGGCGAAGCGAATGTCCACTTCGGCGCCAGTGGCGGATTCGAGCGTGATCATCGCGCCTCGTACCGCCACTTTTTTACCGGCGCTGGGCGTAACGAGGGCTACCGTTCCCGGCCCAACCTTTTCGAACGTCACGGTTGTAAGACCGAAATTTGTTCCGACTACCGCAACTGGAAGCGGGTTCACTTCCGACACGCGCCGAATTTCATTGGTTTGCTCAAAGAGAAGCGTCGGCGTTCGATTTCCGTCTCTTAAAGCGTCTTGGTTTGCCATTGTTGATTCCTCCTCGGGATCATGTCCCTATACTTCAGTCATCTCCGCTTCGATGGTGTGACCGGCGGTTTTGAATAAATCGGTGTAAGGGAACGGAATCTCTTCCAATTTCCACGCCACGTCGAATAAATCTCGCGTTCGGAATTTCGGCTCTGGCCAAAACGTCACCAAGGCGTTCGTTTTAAACGTCTCTTCGAGGATATCCTTGAGTTCTTTCGATACCTGCTCCACCGTCCAGCGGCCCATATATTTGTCGCGGCCACGAAAAGCCACGATCTTGCCGCCGAGAGTTCGCAGAGTTCCGGACTCGACCAGCTCCCGTTTCGGCTCGTAGCGCGTGAAATTGGGCAACGCCACCAGAAGCCGCCCCGCGTAAATCTCGCCCAACGTCTTTTGCTCGTTCGGGGTTTGGCTTGTCTCGATGGCGATAATGATCTGCGCGGTTAGTTTGGGCGGAAACGTGATGATCGCGTCGGACGTAAGCAGCTCTCCTGAAAAAACCGTTTCAGAATTATTGGAGTTGAGTTCGGTAAGAGTGATCGTGATTTTTTTGAAATTGGTGTTACGAAGAATCAACGTGTCGATGATCTCCTCGAAAAACACCGTTCCCTTTTTAAACCCCAACGTCAGCGACCATGAAATCCCAAACCCCTCCAAACCCGTTGTGGAAACCCATTGAGTGTTGGGATCGCCGTCCTTGACGTTTGGAACTGAGGATTGATTTTCTGGTTGGGCGGCGCCGACCGAGGATGAGACGGCAACGGCGTCTGGCGTGATGGCGTCAAGCGAGAGAATAAGCGGTGTGTCATCGATGAGCGGTTCGATCTCCCACGATAGAAACTGGATCTCTGGACCCGGCGACTGGGAGAACAAATTGAGTTCGACTTCGATATACGCGCACGGCGGCACGTCCAAGTTGATCTCGTTCCCAAAAACGCTTGGCACAAACTGTCCTGACTCCTTGAACGCCGCGTCGACGAGATCCGTGAGCGTGTCGGCGGAACGCGCCTTAATGGCAATGGGAGCGGGATCGGTTTGGATCAGCGTCGAGGGAATGACTTTGATGGTTCCCAGTTTCGCCTTCGCTCCAAGCGATTCTCGGAAACGAACGAACCCACTCGATGCTCCGCTCGTCGGAATATCCGTTTCGATGGAATCAACGAGTTGCGTTGTGCCGGAAGGCATTTCGGACAAGTCGCTGTCGCCCAGCACCAGCCACCGCTGGTTGTCGTTAATTTTGATATTGAGCGGCTGTGTGCTGGTGTCAAACCGAATGACCGACTGGTCGTCCTTGGCCTTGATGGTTAACACGCCGCCGACAACAGAAATCTCAAACGACCAGAGAGTCGCTTCCTTGCCGGCCGGGATTACTTGATCGCCGGCCCCGGGCACCCACGTTTGCGACGTTTGATTCCATCCCACAAACACGCCATCAGACCGGCAGGCTACAAGCCCAAACCGATGAGAGCCGTCGCTTCCTTTTGCTCTGCGAATGATGATGGTGTGGTGGGTGGTGGATGTTCCTAAGCCGCCGACGCGAATATCGTTTGGCACTGGTAACGTCGCGCCGTTGAATACCGAGAAAATATTGAACATCGCGCCGTTCGGCATGGCGGAGATATCTTCTGGCTTCCAACGCACCGTCGCGTTGAAAGCGGCGGGAATCGGACTGGTTTTCACAAGGATGGCATCGGCGTCGCCGCTCAAGATATTCATCCTTAAAAAACCCAGCGACGAAAACACATTGGCGTTTCGTTGATAGACCGTCCAATCCGAACCGATCACGAAGGCGTCGAACAAGTCTTGGAAAACAGGCGACAGCGTCGCCATGCCGTTCACAATCGCGATGGAGGATGATTTCTCAACGGCGCGGCCCCAATCGGAATTGGAGTCAATAACTCGTCGATAGGTAAGCACAGGTTTCGTCTCCTCCGGTTCGGGAGCGGGGGTCGATTCCGGTGTGAATTCGAGACTGTATAGTTCGAGTATTGGGGACGGGCTCGCCTTCGTGAGCAAAACTTTTGTCTCAAAAAACTTGGCTTGCGGAATGTTGAGAATCGCCTTCTCGTAAAGGTTCTGTGGATTGCCAGGGTCAAACGATCCCGGTTGAGTGGTCACAATGGATCCGAACGCGGCCGCGTCTAACTCGGCGATGGTGTTCCCTGAGCGAAACTGAAGTTCGACTTTGTCGCCAACCACGGGGATCTGCCGCCGGATCTCAAAGTTTTCGAGCTTTGTGTTCACTCCAAAGCTATGGCGCAACCGCAAGAATCCCGTTGGGACTTCCACCGGCGGAGAGTTGAGATTTAGGTAATCAAGATCAAAGGCGACGCCGAACGACGAGTTGAAGAGCGAAGTGGAGCCGATATCAAAGAAGATGTCTCCGCCAAGATTCCTAACGTTGGGCGAGACGTTCGTCTCCAACAAGATGTTAGCTGGATTATCCGAGTGGTAAAGCAGATATTTAAGGCCGCCGCCCACTCGCATGACTTTGAGATTGAAGATGTGCGTGTCGTTGGCGAGGAAGCCGTTTTGGACATTGATATTCGGCCATGTCCCGGAACCAGAGGTATGAATAGTTCCGCTCCCGTCCACCATGCGAGCGTCGTAGCTCACATTGAAATTATTCTGGGTATTGAAACGAAACTCGTGCAGAAGTTTCGCGGTCCGCGGCGCCCCATCAAGAACACTTCGTGTGCCTTGCAGTATTCCGAAAACAAATTGTCCCGAGTTGAATATCGGAGCCAAGCGCCGCAGGCGAAACCGGCATTCCAACTCCCAATCCCCTTGCGCGACGTCGCGGATCATGTGGATGTGCTCGCCGGAGCCGCTTGTGTTCTGATACTCGAAACTAAGATAACCGCCCGCCTCGGTCGGCTTTGGGTTTAAGTCGATGGCGCGGCTTAACCGGAAGTAAAAATCATGGGTCGGAACAAATTGCGTATTCCATTGCCCTGTGCTTCCGTTGAGGAACATCAGGTTTTGTCCGGGCAGATCCTGGGATAGATCGTAGAGCCAATTGATGTGTTCGCCGGATGAGCCGATGGGATTGGTCGTGAAGACGATCCACAACTTTTGGCCGGATGGGAGCGGAGGGAGATCGGGAAAATCAAACACCGTCCACCCGTTGATCGGGGTCAGGCTTGCGTAGGCAATCGTGCGAGAAGCCAAGATGTTCCCCGAGGGCTTACCGCTGTCGTCGTCTCGGATCTCCACAATCAAATCAGGCGAGATCGTTGTGATGACGAATTCTTGGAGTTTGAGTTGTATTTCGCTCAGCTGAATAGGAATCGGCAAGGTGAATGATTGCGCGAGCTTGGTTCGCAGATTGGTCACGCCGAGCGGCTCATCGGATGGGCCCGATGGGTCAAAGCCCGCGATCAGCGAATTGGAGATATGACCTTTCCACAGCGGATCCCGCGACCCATCGTTAAAATCATCCGCCAAAACCAACGGCGTCGCGCCAGATGAGAGAACGCATCCTGCGTCATCGGTATCAATGCCGACGTTCTCAACCGCCTGATCCCATTCCGCTTTGGTGTCGAACGTCAGTTTCGGCATCATTATGTGAAGAGTTCAGTTATGTGTTGTGTTAAGGCTTTTGCCTTTGTAGCCGCGACACAAAATTCTGAATTCTTCACCCTCCCTTGAACGCCTTGTAAGCGCCGTTTACTGACCG